>CATPBY010000522.1 GCA_955652845.1 uncultured Terriglobales bacterium
ACTCATACTTTGAACTGATCATCAATCTCTACCTGATATCCGGCTACCAGGCGATTGGTTTCGTTCGCCATACCGACCACTGCCATCAGTTCCTGAAACATGGCATCGGTCATACCCTTATTCCTGGCTCCAGCCGTGTGCGAGGCGATGCAATAGCCGCACTGGTTGCTCACGCTTACCGCCAGATATACCAGTTCCTTGGTCAGGGGATCGAGCGCACCCGGCGCCATGATCTGCTTTACGTCTTCCCAGGTGCGCTTCAGAGTGGCGGCATCGTGCGCAATGGCCTTCCAGAAATTATTGATCCAGTCAGTTTTGCGCGTGGCCATGATGTCGTCGTAAACCTCGCGCACTGCCGGACTCGCGTCTTTATATTCGATCAGCCCCAAGGTCGCTTTTTTCATCTGGAAATCTGCCTCTTCTCCCTTCAGCTTCGGGGCAGCTCACCGTTCAGTAAGCTTCCCAACTGCCCGGATGGGCAGCGCACGCCGATGTAAAAATGCCCGAAAAGCGCATAGACGGCGCTCACTTCGTCAAATCTCATCTCATAAATCAGTTTCTTAAATACAAGGGGATCGTCGGCGAACAGGTCAACACCCCACTCCCAATCGTCGAATCCGATCGAGCCGGTGATGATTTGTTTGACTTCGCCGGCATAGCGCCGGCCCACCAGACCGTGCTCATTCATCTGGCGGGCACGCTCTTCGATCGGCAGCGTGTACCAGTTCTTTTCTTCGCCGCGCCGCCGGTCCATGGGATAGAAGGAAATATAACGATGCCCGGGAAGCTCGGGGAACAGCCGGGGGCGCATGGCTTCGGTTTGGCGGGCGACGGTCTCGGCGATGTCCCGATTCCATTCTTCGGAGTGCGGTTCAACGCCCCGATCGCTGAGCTCGCGATAGGCCTTGATGCTTGACTCGTACAATCCCAACTCGATGACCGACAGATATGACGCCGCTGGTTCCAGATAGTCGTTCAATCGGAGTCGCGCCAGCTTGAGCTCAGCGCAGTTCAGTTCATCAAACGATGGACGAAAGTGGACCAGCATCAGGTCGCCTTTGTGGCCTAACAGGGAGTAGAGGCCTGATTGTCCAGAGGTGTTTTGCTCCATTTTCGCGAGCGCGTCGCCCGCCTCGTCCACGATTTCGCTCTTCTCCCTGCTGCTCAGCTGACGCAGAGCTGCCCATCGGACGCGCAACATCTGGTGCAGGACGCTATAACCCTCGATAGTCAAGGGGACAGGCGGAATCGGCGTGGGAGCGGATTGCGAGCGAATGCGGCGTGTCGATGACATTCTGACCTACTATGCTTCAATCGAGTATTGTACCCGCAGCATCGGTTCAGCACCCAAAACTGGCAGCGGCGTCGCTATCGGTAACAAAAATGTTTATTTATGCCGGGCGTACTCGCTTGCGCCCATCAAATGAAGCGACACGTACGGTTCGTCGCCGATGACCCAGCTGTCGTGGCCGGGGGCGATGAAGAAAATATCCCCGGGCTTCATTTCGATGATTCTGCCATCATCCATGGCCGCTGTCGCCCGGCCGGAGATGACCAGGCCCACATGTTCCACGCTGCAACTCTTGGCTCCGATCGAGTGGCCTACATGAGTGGACCATTTCCAGCCGGGTTCATAGCTCGCCCGTCCGATGGTCAGGCCACCAATTCGTATGATCTCAAATTTGCCCTTGTCGAAATTGCGGATCTCGTCAGGGTGCTCAAAGCGTTTCAGAATCACTTCGTACAAAATGGTCTCCTTTTGGTTTCAACTTGAATGAACCGAAAGCGTAGTTTGAGGCGCGGAGTCGCAACACGGGCGAGACGCCCGCGCCTACATGGGGGACCCGGATTTGCATCCCTCTGACCAGTCCAGTAAACTTCCCCGATTAAAATTTAGAAAGGGAATCAAATGCCTGATAAACCGAAAACTTGCGCCCACATACCGTGCCGCTGCACCGTTCCTTCTGGAAAGAAATACTGCGGTCAGTTTTGCGAGGATGCGGGCTCGGGGGACGTGGAAATCGCTTGCGAGTGTGGCCATCCCGCCTGCCCGCTCCCTGACGCGGAATAAGATTATTGCAGGCGCGGCGCCCTCGCCCCGTTGACCTGTCATGCCAAGCCTCCACCAGCGAGGAGCTCGAGTCTAGGCTACGCCGCTGCCTCTTTTGGCATCGACGAACTCAGAGCCTCGGAAAGCTTCTGAGAAACCAGGAGAACCGTGGCTCTGGTGGCAGGAGTATCGGCCAGTGCAAATTCGTACCGAAATCTCGCCGCCCGGGCCAACAGGCAGGACTTTTTCTTCCACATCAGCAGGCAGCTTCTTGACATCGATGGTCTGCGCATCTTCCAGCAGTTTGCGGGCGTCCGCATAAGAGAGCTCATACAGCGGCTTTCCCCCTTGCGCGTTGAGAGCATCCACAAACGCCTGCGTCGTGGGTTCGAGAACGGGCTTCTTCTGCTGGGTCATAAATATCCTCTTGAATCTCGACGTGGATTCGTTCGCGCTTCTCTATTTCCGTTTGCGGACAGGCCCCCTTCCAACATCGGGTACGTCCTCCCCGAGGGCAGTGGCCAGATCTATCTGGTGATCCTGCTCGTTCACCAGGATCTGACGAATTTGTTCCGCCATGGCGAATTCTCCGAGCGCTTCACACTGGCCGACCCGCTCCCGGTAGTTGCGAATGGTTTCATTTTCATTGGCCAGATCAAAGCGCAGCATTTCTTTCTGATCTTCGGAAGTTTTCACCGGTTGCGGAGTCACGGTTGGCATCTTCCCCAGGTAGTCGATCTGGCGCGAAACTATCAAAGCGTGATCCAGTTCCTGCTTAGCATGGATCGCAAGCTGATCCGCGATGTTCATATATTCGGCGCCCTTGAGCACCTGGGAATAAACCACGTAGCCGATGATGGCCTGGTATTCGCGCGAAAGATCTTCATTCAAAAGCTCCGCCAGTCGCTCGCGGGAAACTTCTTGTTCGCCTGCAATAGATTTCAACTCGGCCATTTTGATATCTCCTGAGGGTGTGAGACGACGTAGAGAACCCGTACAGGCTACCAAACTTCTGCTAGGCGATACAGCGGACGTGAAGATAACTTGTGCAAATCTCCGCTTTATCCGGCTTTGGAGCGGGGAAAGCGAAATTCGAATCTTTTCATATCGACCCGACGGCCGCGAAATTGAACGCCCTCAGCCTCCAGGCGCAGCCGCTGCTCAATCGCGGAATCTCCGCGCAGCTTGATCTCGCCTCCCGCGCCAACGACGCGCTGCCAGGGTAGGCCAAAAGATGCGTGCAGGGTTCGCGCTACTTGGCGGGCCGCTCCCGGGAATCCTGCGGCCCGGGCTATGGCGCCGTAGGTTGAAACTTTGCCTCGTGGAATCCGCTGAATGGCAGTCACAATTTTTTTATGCATCACAATTCAGCAGCACCGAGTGAACATTCTCAGTTCAAGGTTTGGTGATCAATGCCAGGCCAGCGAGACACATTACGATTCCAACCGCATTCTTTCCTGATAGCTGCTCATGAAAGAAAATCAGGCCGATGAAGACCAGCAGCAGCGCGCTCGCAGTATTGCCGATGACGGAAACCAGGCTGATCTTCCATCCCGTGCGATAGGCCAGCAGGACAGCCAGTTCGACACCGACGATCGAGACTCCCACAAAGTAACTGGCCCAATTGACGCTTCGCAGCGATCCCGATCCGGTCGCGCGCAGAGGATACAACGGTAACAGAAGCAAGGTAGCGATTAAGGCGGTGATGTAATTCACGGCCAGAGACAAAACTGGACTGACTTGCGAGGGAATCGACTTCTGGCCAATATGGTAGGAAGTTGTGCCCAAAATCATGATGATAATTGGTAGATAGAACATCATGAGTTCTCCTGCTTTCCGGGATGCCGGCGGTCATCTTTCTTAA
>CATPBY010000523.1 GCA_955652845.1 uncultured Terriglobales bacterium
ATCCAGGGCATTCGCCAGTAAATGTACGGTGTCTCCGCTTTCCAGAAAGTTTGGAGAAGAGCAGCGCGTTCTCCTTTTTCTGCAATCGCGTTCTCTACCGCAAGCCGGCAAAAATGGGTTATGCCATGTAATCCAGGATGGAATATGCCTTCGGCAATTCCCCGGCGGTAAGCTTCGAAGAGCCCTGGACGCTTCCAATCCCCCGGCAGACCTTGAGCCAGGCTCAGCAGATAAATCTGCTCCCAGTTGCTGGCAAGCATCTTCTGGAAATCCAGGTTTGCCAGGACGAAATTCATCACAATGCAGGCGGCGCGACCAGTGGAATCGCGATGGCGCTTCAACAGATCGCGCAGCGCGATGACGTCATCTGCGGTTTCCAAGGTGTAGAAATCGTACGGGTGCTCGCCCAATCGAATGCCGCTGGCGCGAAGTTGTTCGTAGCCCTGTTGGTCGCGCACTCCAACTCTGCCCCAATCGTCGCTCTGCAGCACAACCAGGGGGCGGGAAAAGGAAAATCCGCGAACCGGCACGTCGCTGGCGCGCTCCCAGAATTTCATTTTTGAGCCCAGGCGCTGAAGTTTACGGCAAAACGATCGTCTCTACTGGGTGCGATCAATTGTAAAAGGACTGCGACTAGATTCAGCAACGGAACCATACTGATTCGAAACATTCGGCCCAGCGGCTGTGGGCTGAGCGACACCAAACAGACGTTTAGCGTGCGGATCAGGCCATCCAGGCTGTTGCCCTCGGGGGTCACATCTACATGAGAAAACTCTGAAAGCAGTTTGCGTAATGCGCAGGGCAAAAACCGCCAGTATTCAACGTCCGAATCCCGGGGAAACACCGCTGGCGCGCTAAGCAACAGGACGCCTCCCGTTTTTAGCGTTCGATATATTTCGTTGATCACCAGCTGAGGATCAGGAATGTATTCCAGTACCTGGGTACAGAAGACCAGATCGAATTGTTCGCTAGCTAAAGGCAAGTGTTCGCCCCTCGCGACGACGTCCACAAGCGGAGTCTGGCGCACATCAATCGCCAGGTATCGGACAAAACTATTTCCCAGCAGGGCCCGGTATGGCTGAATCCGGCCGCCGACGTCGAGCACACACAAATTGCTGTGCGGTATTCTTCGTAACCAGTGCTGAAACAATTTCCGCCGTTGTCTTAATACCAGCCAGTTGGGATCGGTCAGAGACGGGTGAAGTCGTAGCCGCCCAGCTTTCTGGACTTGTTCCAGCGTCTCCTGAGTCATGAAATTCGCGGCATGGCCGCAACCGGAGGCTCAAATGTATCCAAGATCTCTCAGTCTTTCTTCGATGATGCGTTGCTCGGCATGATCCATTTCGGCGGCTTCGTCCCCAAGCAATTCCTGCAAAACAAAAATAAGGAATTGCTCCAGGCTGCCGAAGCGGCTACCGAAACGGCGTTCGGCACTCTGGCAGAGTTCTGCGGGAAGTCGCACCACTTGAAGGTCGTTTGCATTCATGCGCCGGCCTCGGCATTGGTGAAACTGGCGCGCAATCGTGACCATACAGCGCGCGCGACAAGCCGATCGTCCGCATCCAGACCTATCGCCAATGCAACACCGATAAACGCGCCGTAAGCCAGCAGCAGGGCGGCAGCGATGACCATCCATTCAGGGCGGAACGTCCCGAAAATTGCTCTCAATAAAAACAAAGTTACGAGGCCTCCGAGAAGCGGCAGCAACAATCGCCAATAACTGCGGCTGTAAGGAAAAAGACCGAGGGTGCGCCGCACCTCGCTCAGATACCAAAC
The DNA here is from genome assembly GCA_955652845.1 of uncultured Terriglobales bacterium. Lineage (GTDB taxonomy): Bacteria > Acidobacteriota > Terriglobia > Terriglobales > Acidobacteriaceae > JABCYV01. The sequence continues at coordinate 1,777 of CATPBY010000523.1, forward strand.
ATTGGCGACGACGTTAGTGACCGCCGATGCCACAGCCGCGCCGGTGATGCCCCATCGCGGAATCAGAACCAGGCTTAACGCCACCATCAGGCAGGCTGTAACTGCCTGAATCCTGATCAGACTGAGTTGATTGCCCGACATAAGCAACAGATATCCAACCGAGCCGACTCCGCAGTTTACCAGCTGGCCCAAAGTGCCGATGACAAGAATGGGCCAGCCGCCTTCAAAGTCATGCCCGAAAATGCGCATCAGGGCCGGAGCGAAGATGATCATCACCGCCGCCAGCGGCAACGTTAACCCGAGGATCCACTTGGTGAGGCTTCGAAAGATTCGGCCCAGCAGTTCGCGTTGCTGGCGCGCATGGAGGTCCGCAATCGTGGGAGAGAATATTTGATTTACAGTCTGCAGCATGATGGGAACGAATGCCACCAAAGCCGCGGCGACCGCATAAATCCCCAATTCACGTGCATCGAGATAAAATCCAATCAACACCTTATCGGCTTGCGCCATCGAAAATTCCAGGAAGCCTATTCCAAAGACGACAACAGAGAATGAGATCACCTCTTTCTCAAAGAGTGGCAATCCCGATGAAAATGTACGCGCAGCTCGAGGCGTGATTCTCCACACCACGCTTACCAGAAGCATCAGGACAACAGCCGCAGTAATTGCCTGCGCAAGGACGTAGCCCCGCAGCCCCATTCCTCGAGTGACCAGGACCACGGTCAGCCCTATCATTAAAGGAACGCCCACAAAGTTAGTAATTACAGTACGACGCGCGACATCCTTATATCCCCCCAGGACCTGCCCTAGAAACGCGCTTAGCGAGCCGAACATCATGATCAGGGCAAACCACCCCAGATACGATTTCAGCGCCGGAGTGTGATAGAACCTGGTCGAGATCCATGGTCCCAGCAGGACCACGATTGCTCCAAAAAGCAAGTTTGAGACCACGAGAACAATCAAACTGCGAGCGAGAAATCCGCGCAGTAAATCCAGCTTCACTGTGGCGGTGTAAGCAGCAACAAAACGCACGGCGGATTGCGGCAGACCGAAGGCGTTAAAAATTCCCAGGAAACCTACCATTGTCATGCCGAGGGCATAAATTCCAAGCGCCTCCGCTCCTAACGCTCTGGCGAGGTATACCTTGAGAAAATATCCCGCTGCGGCAGTAAAGATGGTTCCGGCAAAGAAAACTCCTGACTGCCGCGAGATATGTCCCATCTGATGCTGAAAATTCTGAGTTTCGACGAGTTGGGACTGCTCGTCTGAAACGATTTTGTCATGAACCATTTTCTCAGCTGGCGGCAAGGTTTTTTTCCCCGATATCGTTGATGAGCGCTTACGCCGCGGAAGGAGCGTCCATGGGAGTAGATCCACTGATCAGCGGTTTCAATTGAATCTGGTTGGCGACGAACATCTTTCGCCGTCGAATCAGCGAGAAACGCGGCGTAAAACCGGGTCTCTCACATCCACGATTGCAGGGGACTAGTCCGTCCGAACTATAGATCCAGGCTTTCTTCCCCGATTTAGAGATACGTGCAGCCACTTGGGAAATCGCCCTGGTGAAGTGGCCCCTGCCTCGAAGCGGTTTGGGTGTCCAGCAATCAAACAGCAGCATCGAATCTGGCGAAGGAGCCTTTAAAGCAAGGCGGAGTTGGGCGATCTGGAAACCTTCGAAACTAGTGACCCAGCAAAAATGTACGGGGGCTCCATCCGCGGTAACCAGTACGAATCCTTGCGAGTCCGAAGAGTCGAGTCGACTAGCTGACCGCAAAAGATAGGTTAGCGCGGCGGGATCGTCGAAATAATGCATGGCTGCAACCGCTAGCAGTTTCAGGTCAAGTGGAGCGACGGCGAATGAATCGGAATCGGAGACGCCGAGACCTGCGCCATCGGTCCACTCAGAAAAGAATATTTGGACTTCGTTAAAAAGGGCTGTGTGCCACCAACTCCATATCTGGCGCAGCATGCTTAAAGGCCCATCACTCCGGACACGCTTTCGCACTCGAGAAATCTGGTTCAAGGCACGGCGCGCCACATCCTCCAGCCGCGGCGCTGCCTTTACCGCTGACGCCAGATAATGGCGGATTACCTCCTTCACCCAGATGATTGTTGAAGACGTCAGGGTCAGGTGCAGCGTGAACCGTCGGCCTGTGGCTAGTCGCTTTTTATATTTTTCCGCCCCCAGACCCAGGTCCACCAAATTTATTCCGGGGGTGTGACAGGCTTCTTCCACAATTTTTGATAGCAGGCAAAAACCAGGAGAATATTGTTGTAGCCCGCTATCGAAAGTCGGTTGATACCAGAACCAACTACCCGCAAATTGGAACCCATAATTCCACGCCACAGGCTGGTCTCCTATCATTAATCTGGACTGGACCAGCCAGCCCGACCTGGCAAGAAGTCTAGCCAACTCCGAAAGAAAGGCCCGTCTTTCCGGGCGGACCAGATTGCTGATTCGGCCGGTGGCGAGAAATCGCGCGATGTGCGCTTCCACAAAACCCGCCAAGCTCTCCGCGATATCATTCCATGATTTTGAGTGACGCACCTGCACGTCCGCCGTTTTTCCCATAGCCTTCAGGTTGTAGCGAAGCTGTTTTGTCCGGACGGATTGCTCGACCGACTTTCTTTCCTCAGAGGTTGCGAACACGATCTGCGCGCATTCATATCCCGGCCGCTGGAAAACGGAATATCCGTGAGTTCGAGCCGCAGCGCGAAGGGCCGCAATGGTTGCAGAGTCGGAGGGAAGGTTCGCGAGAAGGATTACTCTAAGGCTTAACCTGTGAAGCTCGGCAAAAACCGCATACACGAACTCCGGACGCTGTTCTGGTGAGCTGATGAAATCGCAATAATCAGCAGTCGCGCCGGACAGAAAAAACACTTTCCCTTGCGGTTCGTCCGCAGCCAGCGCGGCCACGCCCACCAGAGTGTCTCCGTCGTATCCCAGGATCAGCAAAGCTTTGACGGACGCGTGGAACGCGAAATCGACGGCTCGCGCCCATTCATAGCAATAAAATACTTCGGGACGCTCGAGTTGGTTGACCAATGCATTCCATTGATCGCGCAGAGTATTGTCCTCTGGAATTTCTCGATGTAAAACTAGTCGCAAGGTCCCTCGTTCGTAGAACGGCCCATCTTTTCAAACGCGTAGTAGTACCAGTCTGTCACAAAGATTTCACTTCTTGCTGGGTAATCATCTCCCATGACGGTGACCGGTTGAAACCCAAAGCGAACCAACTCAGCGGTTGCACGTTGGGGAATCCAAGCATGGGTAACCAAACCACCGTGGGCGGGATCGAGCAGATCACCTTCTCCACGCCAGAAAGCGGAGGTAATCAATCGGCGAGTGATTCGTGCCGCAGAATTTATCGCAGCTCGACCAAACGCCTGTAGCGGCTTAGCCATTGCAAGGGCGAACCATACTGGCCGGAAGAAAAGATCACCCTCCGCTACCAGGCTTCGCGCAAACGCCCGCAGCCTTTCCCGGTTCCAATCCGGACGAATCAGAATCGCGCGTGGATTGTGCGAAGAAAAAATCAACACTCCCCCGGTGCGCAGCACGCGCCGGCACTCCCGCAGGCATTTCCATCGTTTCTCTTTTGGGACCACATAATCCAACCCGTTGAACGCGATCACCACTGCATCGAATGAGGCGTCCGGGAATACGGACAGATCCGAAGCGTCAGTTTCCATAAATTCAAGGTCAGGAAACTTGCTCCGGCATTTGCCGATCATCTCTTTCGAGTAATCGACAGCAACGTAGCGGGACGCATCCCGTGAAAGATAAGTGGTAGTCCGGCCTCCACCGACCCCGACATCGAGAATAGCCATGCCGGGCTGGATGCAGGTGTCAAATAGAAAACATTCGCAGGGAGTGAGGTAGTCCAGAGCGGCGTAGTGACTGGCGACTTCCGGGGCGCTGAACACCTGGAGATTTGTTGCCGCTCGCTGATCCACCATCGATTCTGCTCTCAATCGCCTGATTCCCTGAAGGCGTCTTGCGGTCTCGATAAGATGGTTTCACGCAACCATCGATGAAAACCCGAAACATGGGCTTCGAATTCCGCCAGTCTCATGCTAGAGGTGACATGCACACGCGGCATAGCGAAACGACTCATAGTGGCTCCGAATCCGCCCCCTACATTCAAGAATGCGCAAGTAAAGCCGGCGCGTTCGGCCATTCTCACTTCACGCGAAGTAGTCGAAACTGGATCCCCGAAAGGATACGCTAATGCCCAGACTGGCTTCTCTAAAACCCGTTCGATCGCCCTGCGGCTTTCAAAGATTTCATTCCAAGCCGATTCCGCCGATAGTTGCGCCAGCATTGGATGCGAGAGCGTATGCGCGCCGACGCTCATTCCCTCCGCAGCCAGCCGCCGAAGTCCCGGCAAATCGAGCAGTAAGAATCGATCGCCGGACTCTTGCCTGTACTGATCGTGCCACTCTCCAGAGAGTCCAAGATTAATCCTGATTCTCTCGAGAAATCCTCTGCGCTCTCCTGACTCGTAACCTGAAAGCAGTTTTACAAGATGCCACCACAGTGACCGCTTCCCGTAATGGTTTGCCGGTGTCTTCTCTAAACCGATCTCCTCTAGATCCAGTTCAGAAGAATGCGGGGCTGCCAACATCATCAGATACAACTCTTCGTACCATAACATTGAGCATGCATGCTCGAGCGATGCTCCGGTAACGAAGAAGAGGCACGACAATGAAGCTTCATGCAGCAGCGGCAGCATGTCGGTCAGAGCATTGCGCAGACCATCATCGCAGGTCAGCAGTACAGACTGCGGTGGCAATTCGACCTCCGATTTACGCCCCATTAAGAATTGCTCCGGAGAAATGACGTTGTACCGCCGCTTGAGTAGCTGCAACTGCTGTCTGAACGAGTCGGGGGTCACCAGGCTGCCATCAAGATCAGCATCAATAACGCGGTATCCCGCCGGCATAATTCCATGATAGGTAAGAACCGCTGGGCCGCTTCCACGACGACGACGCAGATAGCCGCACCGAGCCAGTGCCGGGTAAAGGCCACGCTTCAGTAGAGGGCTTATCAACCTCATTTGTCGTCAATAAGCTCCCAGCTCAATGGCGTGCCTCGTCCTATATCGCGCGCCGCACGCTTACCAAAGACCTGTGGCAGATGGCGGGTGTGCAGGCCATGAGCTGGCCGGATAGAACGAACATTATCCTGGTTAAAAAGAGCTCCTCGTTTTATGTCCTCGACAACAAACAGCGAGCGCCGAAACATGCGGCTGCCGGTTTCGTGAGCCTCAGCTCCGAAATGTACCTCTCCCA
>CATPBY010000524.1 GCA_955652845.1 uncultured Terriglobales bacterium
CTGGACAGCCGCCCCCGGCGGCTGTCCAGGCCGGGCAAAGCTCGGCGGTGTTGGTGCTGTGGCCGCCCCGGGACTGTCCCTTTGCCTACAGAACCGCTGGGCCGTTCCGGGCAAACTTAACGAAACCTCGTGCCAAAGGTGTCTCGAATTGAGTAAAATGCGGTAAGCTTACTTCACACAGCTACTCGTCAAAGCGCCTCTGCCGTCGTACCCCATATACGAAAGGAGTTAAGCGATGTGGAAGAAGGAAGAGGACGCAGATCTGGGACGCCCGCCAGTCTCTTCGGCGCCAGTAACCATGGCGACCTATACTGACGCAATGAGCGCGTTCACCAAGAACGCTACAGCCTTCATCGAGCAGATCCCACTGTTTACGAAGGCTCGGGATTCCTACGAGCAGGCGATGAGAGTCAGCGCCGAACTGCGTGGCGTTTTGGATGCCGGTGACGAGAGTTTGCGCTCTCTCATGGCCCAAATGGAGCAGGCAATCAATAACCGGGTCGAAAAATCGACGGCTTTTGACAAGAAAAAACCGGAATTGGTGAAGGCCGACATAACAAAACCTGATAAATCTGATGGCCGCGCCCCGGCGGTGAACGAACTTTCCTATCCCAAGTGGAGCGATTTGCCGTAGGCGACTGCAGTTGATGCTCAGATTGCGGGATAGCCGAAAGCCATGTCGGCAATGGGCCCTTGTCGGGTGCCCCAACCGTCGCTTTTTTTCGCAATGAATTGTCCTGTTTGTGCAGCTTCGGTCACAGCGAAGCTGCACATATTCGTCACTCCTACGTCTGGATTCAGGCACTTAGCCCGCCCGCTATTGGCACCTGACTTGCGCTCTCTCCTGCGGGGCTTTCCAGGTCTGGCATTCCGCTTCTCGCCGCCCCTGATCGAAAACTATGAAGAAACTCCTGACAGAGGAGCTCTCGACCGCGCCCAGGAATACTCACCAGGGTGCATCTCGTTGGTTTGAGTTTGACGCCATAGTGCCCGGGGTAGATAACCTGGAGTCTCTAAACCAAATTCAACTCGAACTAACGGCGAAGATTGAGGCAATGGATTCGCTGGAGATCAGCGACGTGAGGATGGCAAGCTCCGCCTGCGAAGTCCACGAGCACTCCCAGCCGGCCTGTTGTCAACAGTTATCACTATTTGATGGCGTCGACGAACCTGTGCGAGGCATGGTTTCCCAAAGCATGCCGAGCGTCCTGGGCTTCGTGGAAGATCTTTTGTTAACGCTCCAGCAGCCCCAAAAGGAAGGCACCGAAATCGGGTCTCGAGTTGATGCCCCAGTTGCTTCCCAAGTTTTAGACTTACCCGATATCGCCGGGCCGGTTGTTACCGGCGATAGCGAGCCTCCGCCGCCAGCCTCCGCGCCTGCGATTAATCAGGCTTGTGCAGCGGCCATACCAGTGGACATCGAGTTGCCTTCGCTGCCAACCGCAGCAGTGATTGTCTCGCAGGAATTGAGGCCTTGGCGTGTACGCAGCCCATGGTGGAAGCTCGCCGGAGCAGCCTTCATGACTGCGCTCGCAATAGGATGCTGGATTGCCTACAGCCATCGCCGGACGACATTGCCCGTGGGGGCCGCATTGCAGAAATCCGACGCCTTGAAACAACAGATTCCCACGGCCTCTCCTAAACAACCACCGGTGATGGAAACCACTCCAGCGCCGATTTCGCCAGCTGCTGCGAAAGACGCAGATCCGTCGGTTTCCACGAAAGCAGAAAGCCAGACCGCTACCCACAGGAACCGGCGCGTGCGAATAGGAGAAAATGAAATTGCTATCGGGGAGGATGTGACCGTGCGCTACTTCACGTCCCAGGAGCATGCCGAGCCGGTGCCACAGAGGGCCTCAGGCACATCAGGACCGTCACAACGCCCACTGCGACCGCCTCAGGCATCGATCTCGATGAAGCCTTCGCAGTAAGGACTTATCACCCAAATTCGCCCTCCAGGCAGTTGCTCTACGTCTCGGCAACCAACCTGCGCACATCGTTAGCATCAAAGATTGCTTTTGCAGGAACAGTCGGGAGAACAACGTCCAATGTTCCCTCCCTTTTTTTCGTCATCCCGAGCGAAGCCGCTTTTCAGGCGGAGAGAGGGATCTGGCGCGGATCATCACCGCACCCGGGTGGTGCAGGATCTGGTTTTCTCTCCACGATGCGATGTACCAAGCTACACGCAGGATCCCTCACGGAGCTTTGGATGACGTCCGATGAATTGGGTGAATGGGATGATGCGTCATGAATTGAAAAGTGCGCGTCTCCAGGAGAAAACTCTCTGAGCGCAACGACAAGAGCAGTTTCAGGATCCAAAAAGCAGCATCAAGCTGGGCACGATGGCAGCTTGCCGGCGATGCTTTTTGATCTTGACGGCACACTCGTAGACAGCGTTTATGAGCACGTCACCGCCTGGGCCCGTGCACTAAAAGACGAAGGGATTCTCCTGCCTAAATGGAAAATCCATCGACATGTCGGAATGAGTGGAGAGTCATTCGTGAAAGAAGTATTGAGAGAAGAGCGTATCGCAATACGAGAAAATGCCATTGCGCGCATGGAAAAGAAACATGCCAGATATTTCGCGAGGAGCACTCAACGAATTCAAATTCTGCCGGGAGCGCGCAGTCTCCTCAAGCACTTGTCTAAGACTGGAATCAGGTGGGCCATTGCAACCAGCGGCGAGCGAAAGCAGGTGAAAGGGCTGCTCCAACCTCTTCACATACCAAAAAACGTTCCCATCATTACCGGTGACGATGTGGATCGTGCAAAGCCGTCGCCTGACGTGTTCTTGCTCGCCGCAAAGAGTTTGGGAGTGTCTCCAGGAGAATCCATCATTGTTGGCGATAGCCCTTGGGATGTTCTTGCGGCGGTACGTACCAAAGCCCTCGGGGTAGGTTTGCTTTGCGGTGGGTATAGCAAGGAAGAGCTTTGGCAGGCGGGTGCGTTTCGGGTTTATGAAGATCCAGCCGACTTGTTTTTGCACATGGAAGACTTAGGCATCCCTGGGGAGCAGCACTGAACGATAGTTCACGCGCCCGTGATATCCTACGTGGAGTGGCTGCGTTCCCGCCTTGAGGGCAATTTTTCCGCAGTTCCCATTAATTCATGATCTCTGCAAGCAGTGTGTCCATGCGCTACGGCGCTAAAGTTCTGTTTGAAGATGTTACGACGGCCTTTACGCCGGGGAAGCGCTACGGTCTGACCGGCCCTAACGGCGCTGGTAAGTCGACCTTCATGAAGCTTCTGACCGGTGAACTGGAACCGCAGAAGGGAACGGTTGTGCGTCCCCGAAAACTCGGTGTGCTGAGCCAGGATCAGTTCGCCTTCGACGCCTACCGCGTGATCGATACCGTGGTCATGGGCAACAAGCGGCTGTGGGCGGCGATGGAAGAGCGCGATCGCATCTACTCCCAGCCCGACATCACCGATGAAGATGGAATGAGGCTCGGCGAGCTGGAAGGCATTGTTGGCGAGGAAGACGGCTACACCGCCGAGACCGACGCCGCAATTCTGTTGCAGGGGCTGGATATTCCTGACGACCTTCATGAACGGAAAATGGGGGAGCTGCAAGGTGGACAGAAAGTCCGCGTGCTGCTGGCACAGGCCCTGTTCGGGCACCCTCCGGCATTGTTACTCGATGAGCCTACCAACCACCTTGACCTGGATTCTATTCATTGGCTGCAGACTTTCCTGAATGAATATGACGGGGTGCTGATCGTCATCTCCCACGATCGTCATTTTCTCAATAGTGTCTGTACCCACATTGCCGACATTGATTACGAAACAATCATTACCTATACCGGCAGCTATGACGACATGGTGGTGGCCAAGACCCAGGTCCGTTCGCAGGTGGAAAGCCAGAACGCGCAACGCGAAAAGAAGATTGCTCAGCTTAACGAATTCATCGCGCGTTTCTCGGCCGGCACGCGCTCCAGCCAGGTGCAATCGCGGCGCAAGGAAGTGGAGCGGTTGCAGGTCACTGAACTGGCAAGGTCCAACATCCAGCGTCCGTTCTTGAAATTCGAGCAGAAGCGCCCGTCAGGAAAACACATCCTGGAACTGGAGAGCGTGGACAAATCTTATGGCGACGCGCATATTATTCGAGGCTTTACGGCAAGCGTTCTGCGCGGCGAGAAGATTGCTTTGATCGGCCGCAATGGCGCCGGCAAAACCACTTTGTTGAACGCGCTGCTGGCAAGCTCTCCAACTGTGCCTGACGCTGAACTGCGTAACACCAGCGGCTATGACGGGCCATTTCTCAGTGACGGCAAAGTTATCTGGGGCCATGAAGCTGCGGTCGGATATTTTGCCCAGGACCACCGCGCTTTGATCCAGGGGGAAATGACAGCATTTGAATGGCTGCATCAGTGGGATCTGTCGGCATCACACGAAGAAATTCGCGGCCTGCTTGGTCAAATGCTCTTTCCGCGCGAGGACGCGATCAAGCCGACCGACGTTCTCTCCGGCGGCGAAGCGGCCCGATTACTTTTCTGCAAGCTCATGCTGCAGAAGCCTAACGTGCTGGTTCTCGACGAACCGACCAATCACCTTGATTTGGAATCGATTAACGCCTTAAACATCGCCCTGCAACGATACCCCGGCACCGTGCTCTTAGTCAGTCATGACCACGATCTGATCGACGAAGTTGCGACCCGCATCTGGCACTTCGAAGCCGACCACAAAATCACCGACTTCAAAGGTGTTTACGAGGAATATCGCGCCGCTGTTCCCGTGTGAGTTTGAGGATTGTGGCTTTGGACGCGACCATGGTCGTGCTCAACATGGCAGCGTGATCCTAAACGTACGCAGCTGTTTGAGAATTTGAGACACAGATGTCTGCGCTGGAGTTGAAATATGTCGATCCGCCCGGTTAAACGTCTCATCAAGTCAAAGCCGACTCTTGAAGGGGCGGGGGTGCATTTGCGCCGCGCCTTCGGTTTCGGCAACACCCAGGAATTCGACCCATTTCTGTTGCTTGACGACTTCCGCAATGATGTTCCTGAAGACTACCTTGCGGGATTCCCCTGGCATCCTCACCGAGGTATCGAAACCATCACCTACGTTCTTGCCGGGACCGTGGAACATGGCGACAGCATGGGAAATCGCGGCGCCATCGCTGCGGGCGACGTCCAGTGGATGACGGCCGGCCACGGGATCATCCATCAGGAGATGCCGAAGGGCGATGACGTCGGTCGAATGCACGGGTTCCAATTATGGGCCAATCTTCCTGCCGCGCTCAAAATGACTGAGCCCCGCTATCAGGAAGTCAAGGCACTCGATATTCCCGGGATCACAGACGATGACGGCACTCATGTGCGTGTGGTCTGCGGAAAGTTCTGGGGCAAGACGGGCCCGGTGGATGGGATCGCGGCCGAACCAATCTATCTGGATGTTTCAGTATCGCCCGGCAAGAGAAAGACGCTTCCGGTAGAAACGACGCGCCACGCCTTCGCTTACGTCTTTGCCGGATCGGGCAAATTCTGCAATGCCTCTGGCCCGCTTGCGGTGCCGACGGAAGCCATAAAATGGCTGGACACCGCTCCTCCGGTGGAAGCCGACAACCGTTCGCTCATAGTTTTTGATCGAGGTGATGAGGTCACCGTGCAAGCTGGTAGCGACGGAATTCGGTTTCTCCTGGTCTCCGGCAAACCTCTTGAAGAACCTGTTGCGTGGTACGGGCCAATTGTTATGAACACCCAGGAACAGCTAAGACAGGCCTTTGCAGAATTGCAGGAGGGAACGTTCCTGAAGAAACCTTGATTATTCCAACGGCTCCTTTTTTATTTTCTTCGCAGGCAGCCGACAGATAGTTGGCTGCCCGACCGGTTCAGTCTCGAAGGCCACAATCAGAGGTGTTAAACTGCGCGTATGGCCGCCAAACAAAAATCTAAGAAGCAAAAAATTAATTCGAAGAGGAAAGCTCGTACCAGGAGTCAGCGGACGAAGAAATCGGTCAAGTCCGAAACCAGGTCCAAGGCAAGGACAAAGAAAAAATCCACCAGGAAGCCGGTGGCAGTAAAGTCCGGATCCCGGGCTCACAAGAAAACCCGCATGTCGACTGGCACCGGGATCCAGAAAAGCAGGCGGCGATCAGGCTCGGACCAGAACTCCGCGGCATTCCCACGCCCGGGCAGGGGCGCCCATTCGGGTCAGCAATCGGGAGATCTGCAGGGATTGTCTGCCATCGAGGGTCCTGATTCTGAAAGTGTCGATGAGTTGCTTGAGGAAGGGAATGCATTTGAGGCCGATGTGGTAAAGGGTGTCGAGGATGCGGACAACGCAGACGAAAGCGAAGTTCACACTCATGAAGTTCCTGAGGATGACGTTCCCGGCGAATACTTAGATGATGACAAGGAGTAGCGGATCAGGGGAGGTTCGCATCATCAACTGCGCAAAATAGTCTTGCGTGCCGCCCCCAGGATTGCAACGATCCCAGTCGCCAGGAAGGTTATCGATTCGGGTTCCGGCGTTGCCAGGCCCCCACCGGCGCCCGATGCCACCGACCCGTGGTACGTGCCGTTTTGAAAAGTAAGATTGCTCAGGAAGAAGTAATTAATGAAATGAGAAAATTCGGACGCATTGCTGATCCCGAGCATGCTTAACACAGCTGGATTCACCGTTACTTTGCCGAACTGGTCAAGGAAGCCAGGTTGTAGGACACAAGCGGAGGTCTGAGCCAGGCAAGGCGAGAAGGATCCTTGAAAAATTACTCCCGTGAAAGAGCCAATCGTGCCGGTCAGGGTAATGCTTCCGCCCGCGCCAAAGTTGAAACCTCCCGGTCCGGCTCCAGTTTCCGGCCCGGTCTGCACGTTTAGACAACCTCCTCCTCCTGTTCCGCATGTCCCTGTGACATTCATGAAATTGGTAAGCGGGAAGCCCGCTGAAGAAGCACCAATTTGCATAACCGGAACGTTGCTTACGCTTGCGCTATTGCCAATACCGGGAGTAAAGGTGAAAGTCCCTCCCGCTGGCGTGGGGCCAAATCCGAGCGCCGGATAGGTCGCGCTGTTGGCCCAGGCTGAACCTGCGGAGCAGCCGATGACGATGAGAACAAAAATGAAGGCTCGTGGGGAAGAGAGATGCATAAATTCTCCTGGCAGACCAACCTCGACGTTACGCACCTTTATCTGCTTCAGGGAGCCGTCTGGCTGTGAGTGTACTGCCCGCCTCAGCGCTGATTCAATATTTATCATCAATGCTTTGGAGCGACCTAGTGACACAATCAATACCTGTCAAATAATCGGGGAAATGAATATGCTCGTTCCTGACCCGAATTAAAGATCTGCTGGGCGGCAAGAGAATGCCGAGGGCCGTTCTTGAAATTCATTCTGGCGGGCAAAGGCGGAGCCGAAATCGTCATCCACATCATGATGGCAGTTTGCACGCAGGGGCTTCGCCCGCGTTGCACTAGATTTTAGGGGGATCAGACATGCGCTGGACACCCGGTGGCAGCAGTGACGATGTTGAAGATCGCCGCGACGACAGCGGTGGCGGCGGTTTCCAGTTTGGAGGAATTCACCTTGGCCTTGGCGGCGTAATCGTCCTTTTTGTTCTGAGCCTGATTTTCAAGCGCGACTTTTTATCCCTATTAAGCAGCGGACCGGCGGGTACAACCGGGACTGCTGTCAGTCAACCGGATACCGCGCGAGATCAGCGTGAGCAGCCACTGGTCCAGTTCGTCACTTTTGTCCTGAACGATGCCCAGAACACATGGACGCAGATGCTGCCCTCACAGGGGGTGCAATACCACCACGCTAAACTGGTTTTGTTTCGTGACTCAATCGATTCTGCCTGCGGATTGGCGCAGTCGGTTACCGGCCCCTTCTACTGTCCCGAGGACGAAAAGGTTTATATCGATCTCGGCTTCTACGACGAACTGAAACAGCGTTTTGGCGCGCCCGGAGATTTTGCCGAGGCCTACGTATTGGCGCATGAAATTGGCCACAACGTGCAAAAAATTCTGGGCATTGAGGGCAAGGTCGAGGCGGCGCGGCAGCGCAATCCGCAACAGGCCAACCAGCTTTCGGTGCGGCTGGAACTTCAGGCCGACTGCTTTGCCGGGGTGTGGGGGCATTCAACCCAGGAGCGGAACATTCTGGAGCCGGGAGATGTGGATGCGGGTCTGAAGGCTGCGGCGGCGGTCGGGGATGATCGTTTGCAGCGAATGTCCAGGGGCACCGTGAATCCCGAAAGCTTCACCCACGGAACATCAGCTCAGCGTATGGAGTGGTTTCGGCGCGGGTTTCAGGGTGGCACGATTGCCTCCTGCAATACATTCCAATGAATACGCTCTAATGACGGTACCCGGAGCTGGATCAGGCGCGGTACATCTGAAGTCCCTGCTGCGTGCTTTTCTCGATGAGCACCGGTGCGCCGGGGCGACCCCGAAGTTGATATCATGGGGGCGGTATTGGAA
>CATPBY010000525.1 GCA_955652845.1 uncultured Terriglobales bacterium
GTCTGCTGATGGCCGTTCTGATTGTCGTTCAGAGGCAGAAAGCGATAGTGATAAAGGGAGCGGTAATACGCCAGGACGACGATCCAAGAAGGGAATTGCCGATTGCAGATGTTGAAATACGGGAGGCGAACGATCTGGCAACCGGAAGTACCAGGACCGATTCTTCCGGTTTCTTCAGCCTGACGTTGCGTCCATTACTTCGGCGCGGGCGGCCGATTACGCTCCAGTTCCGCCATGCTGAGTACCAGCCGCTCAACCTGGATGAATTCATTGGAGACAAGCTCTATATCGCTCGTATGGTGCCAATCTCCCATACAATTCGCTCCGCTGCTGAACATCCTGAATTCGTTGTCGGAAATCTGTTGGTCCGTTACTCCATGAAAACCACTACGGTGGCGAATATCGGCAGTGCGGTAAAAATCTTCCAGGCTGTGAACACTGCGAATGTTCCATGCGCCAGCCACCCCCCTTGTTCGCCCGACGGAAAGTGGAAGGCCGCAATCGGGTCCGCATCCCTGGACGCTGGTGCCGGAAATGAGTTTCGCAATGCCCGCGCTTCATGTATTGCCGGGCCATGTCCGTTTACCAGGATCACAGTCGACGGCTTTTCCCGGCAGGCACGAATGATCAATGTTTCAGTAATTGACTGGGCGGATACCGCAACATTTTTACTGGAGGCCGAGGTATTTCACCCCATGGAAGGCGATGTCGTGCGCCAGTCTTATCCCGTGATTTTCGGGCAGACGCTGAACTTTACCCTGCCCGCAGCCGCGGAAGGGGTGAGTGTTGAGGCCGAGATCAACGGTGCGCCCATTGTTTTTCCCCTGGGGCCAAACCTCTATCTGAGTTGGGCTGATTGCAACGCCCGGGTGAACAATGACCAGACCAGGGTCTATCGATGCGAGCTCAAGCCGGGATACGGATTTCGCTAGTTGCGAAGCTTCCCAGCCTGAACTTCGCGCCAGTAAAGATTGTCAGACTAGGGCTTCCGCTTTTGTGATCCGCAAAAATAACATGTATAAAACGATCGCGAGATTAATCGCGAGAACGCCAATACGCACCGCCGTAACTCTGCGGATCAATTCATAGACTTCAAATGGAAGATAGAAAGCGCCCAGAAGCAGGGCAAACCATTCCGCCCAGGCCCGGGCTTTCCACAAACCATAAGCCTCGATGAATCGAAAAGTGGAATAGACGGCCGCGCCCGCGGCAATTGCCCATAATTTCGCGTCAGTCATATGGTCGGCCAAATCGAGGAAGACTTGCGCCGAATGACGATCCTGGCTGACGTGAAAAAATCTCAGCAGGTTGACGGCGACATCCCATGCATCACGATGGATGAGGGAGAGTACTCCGAACCCGGCGGCCAGGACAAAACAGCCCTTAATCAGTTCCAGCAAAGCGACGAAGCGCAGAGCCTCCATCTGCCTGCGGGTGACCAGATTGGAGGCTGTGGATGAATTCATGCCAGACTACCTGCCAGGATGTAACAGCAGTTGTGCGGCCGGCGAAAAGACGCGGCCACGCCACTCGTCCACGGATTAAGACCGGACACTGGCGCGGAGTTCTTGTACGATTTCTGCCGCGGCTTTGCGGGCGACATCCTGTTGGTCGACGTTGAATGAAATAGCGCCGACGCGGGCATGTCCACCACCGCCGTAGCGCTCGCAGATCTTCGCCAGATTCACCACCGGTTCCGAGGGCGCCCAGGGATTCGATCCGACCGAAACTTTAACCCGAAAGCTGCTTTTACTGAGGCCGACGCTGTAGATGGATTCCGGATGTAAATAGTACGGGATAAACTTGTTGTACCCCTCCAGGTCCTGATCGCTCACATCAAAGAAAAGGACGCCATCCTTCGATTCGATACGCTGCTTCAACATGGCGATGGAACGCTGGTGCCGTTCCAGCAGAGGCGGCAACAAGGGCGCGACGAAAGGCTCTTCCAAAATCTCCGCCAGTGGCCTGGTTACCAGCAGGGGGATCAGCCGCGGCACGAAACTGTAATCCTGGGCTGACTCGATCAGCATGGTCAACTTCATCGCTGGGGCTTTCATCTCGACTGCTGTCCCGGCGTCTGGATACATGGCGCCGTCGACAATATCCGTCCAATGTATGAGTTCAGCCACTGGATAGGGATCGAAGCCGAAACGCTGCTCCGCGATCATGGCAATCAAGCTGGTGCAGGACTTGAAATCCGGATCGTAGAACTTCCGATTACTCTGGTCCCGCTCGAAGTGCGCGGCATCAGCGGGGGTCAGAAATGCACTCTGGTGATGATCGAACCACCAGGTGATTTTGGGTGAGCTCGAGTATTTGAAATCCACGATGGCATTTTCATCGCCATCAAAGTGATTCTCATCGAACAGAGACCCAGCACGGTGCAGTAAGCCGGAAAATACGAAATCCACATCATTCCGGATTCGCTCGCGGTAAAAGCGGGAGAAAAGCGCGGCCGAAGATGCCCCATCAAAGCACTTGTCATGGTAGAAAACCCGAACTTTCAAGCGTCGCTCCGTAGATGGAATTCACAAGATTACCGGAAACCGGGTGCGAACGAAAAATAAATACGAGCGCCAATGTGGGAATCATCGTGAAAGTGCAAGTTTGCGGGAGGGAGATTGAGTTTCAGGGATGCGAGGTAATTCCCTCGATTCACTCCGGGCACGCTACCCGTTTCGCTGGAAACCGGTTTCACTCCGGGAATGATGCGCACCAAATCTGAGGTTCACACCCTTGGTCACGCATTGGCCTGCTTCTCAGCCAGGTCGCCAATAAAAGGCAATTTGTACATCAGTCCCTGATTGGCCTTGATCAGGAGGATTACCCAAATCACGACTGATCCCAGCCAGATGACAAGGTGCAGGGGCAATGTGATGAAGATTAATAACGGAACGACTCCCACCGCCACAACGCAATGTGGATCACAACGAGCGCAACCCAGAAGAAGATGCACTGGAAGGAATGGAAGCGAATGAAGCGGTTGCGGTTATACGGCTCCATCACCAGAAAAATGATGGCGGGAATAATTGTGATGTATGCCAGCATACCGGCTACGTTGTCACTCAAACCGCCGCTGGAGGGTTGCGCGCTGCTCATTGCATGTGGAGATGCGGCCGCCTGGACGGTGCCCACCGCAGGCGCCACTGACCGATTACATGACGGACAGGAAGTCGCCCCTTCAGGTATCTGAGTTCCGCATGCGCTGCAAAAAGCCATGATTTCCCCCTTGGGCTCGGCATCCGTTAATCATGCGTCTATCCGCCCTTTGGACGCGGCGGAAACTTACCAAAATACCGGCTTTAAGGCAAATGGAATTCGAAGCATCTGTGCCGCGAGCATCGGCCATCATCTGGACCGTCTCACAGTTTTAGGCCACTTTCGCCTGCCTCTCGGCCAACTCGCCAATAAAGGGAACCTTGAATGCTTCACCCTGGAGTGCCTTCACCATAAGCACAATCCACAGAATCAGACAGCCCATAGAAATGATCACCGGAATCAGCAAAACCATCAACTGGCCGAACAGGGGCACCAACAATAGAACGCCGAACACCAGCTTGAGCGCGAGGCCGAGCGTCAGCATCGAAATCACTAAAAAGATGCATTGAAAAGCATGAAACCGGATGAAACGGCTTCTCCTGAATGGCTCAACCAGGAGGAAGACAATAGCCGGAATGATCGTCACGTAGGCCAGCGCGCCAAGTATGTTGTCACGGCTGCCCGCGATTGCCTGCAAATGTATCGCTGTTCCCATACTATGACCGCAACCCGGACAGAAGACTGAGCGTTCCGGCATCCTGACGCCACATGCGGGACAAAAGCTGGACATGCTCAGACCACCCGTCGCGGATGGTTTTTCTTGCGGCAATCCTCACAGATTCCATAGATCTGAAAGGTGTGACGCTTGGTGACGTAATGGTGTTTGCGTCCAATTTCCTGCTCCAGGCCATCAACCTCCGGAGAGAAAAACTCCACCGAGCTGCCGCATTCCGTGCAAACCATGTGATGGTGACTGCGCCGGTTGTACTGATGCTCGTAGCGGGCGATACCGTCATGAAACGCGACCTCGCTGGCCAAGCCGCACTCTGCCAGCAGCTTCAGAGTGCGATACACAGTAGTGAAACCGATCTTCGGGTCTTGCTTTTTCACTACTTGGTGCAGCTCATCGGTAGAGAGATGCGCGCGAGTCTCAAGGAAGGCGCGCAGAATGGCGTCGCGTTGGGCAGTATGCTTCAGTCCCACACGCTTTAAATGGCGATGCAGGATATCTTCCGCTTCACGGATCATCTCTCGCGAGATGCTGGGCTGGTCGTCAATACGTTTTTGCAGCATGATCCCGTGCCTGGCCGCAATGGGCGGCCATCAAGATAATACTGGCCTTTCATCGATACCGCCAAGCGGAAGCCTTTAATTTGTGTTTCGTTGTATTCCCCACCTAGAATCGAAACTTCGCCATGACAACGATCGGGATTCCAATTTCGTCTGGACAAAAACCCCGACGGAGGGCCAGGATCCTCGGCTTTGCCCTGCTTGTACTCATCGCGGCGCTGCTGGCAGGTCTTAGTTGGGTGACGTCGCTGGCACGTTCTGCTTTGCCACAACTCGACGGGGTTGTGCCACTGTCCGGAATCTCGGGAAGGGTCACGGTCACGCGCGATGGGCACGGCATTCCAACCATTGAAGCCTCCACTCTGGAGGACCTTTTCTTCGCCCAGGGATACGTGACCGCGCAAGACCGCTTGTGGCAAATGGATGTCATGCGCCGCTTTGCTGCAGGAGAGCTTTCGGAAATTCTGGGAGACGATCTGCTGCAACATGATCGAGAGCAAAGAATTCTGGGCTTGCGGGTCGCCGCCCGGAAGGCCATTGAAGTCGGCTCACCACAGGACCGCGCACGTTTCGAAGCCTATTCGCGCGGCGTGAACGCTTATATCGATTCCCATCGCGACCGCTTGCCCCTGGAGTTTTTGATTCTGCACTACTCGCCAAGACCGTGGACACCGGAAGATTCCACGGCAATCGCTGCTCAGATGGTGAAGGACCTGAACCACTATCCTTATAAGGACGCCCTGGCCCGCGAGAAGATCCTGGCCAGACTTGGACCGGAGCTCACGGCCGATTTGTACGTCAACTCTTCCTGGCACGATCGGCCACCAACCATGCCGCGAGCAAATCTTGACCAGGATACCGGTGGTGACGGAGACGAAGACGATGAGATGGACACCGAGGAAGGAAGTTCCATCACCACCGCCCGCCCTCCTGCGGTGCCGGCTTATTGTGAGGAACCAGATCCCGACGCACGTCCAGTCATTGGTTCCAACAACTGGGTAGTTTCGGGAGCGCATACAGTCTCGGGAAAACCTTTGCTTGCGAATGATATGCACTTGGGGCATGAGATGCCCAACCTGTGGTATGAAGCTCACCTCCGCTCCGAAGACTTTGACGTCGCCGGTGTAACTCTGCCGGGTATGCCCTTCGTGATCGTGGGACACAATCGACGGATTGCCTGGGGGTTTACCAATATCGGTCCGACGGTGGAAGAC
>CATPBY010000526.1 GCA_955652845.1 uncultured Terriglobales bacterium
GAATGTAGGCGCGGGCGTCCCCCGCTGCCCGCGCATTCATCAATTCGTTTTTCAAGTCGCTACAACCCTAATCCACCGTCTACCGCCAGGATTTGACCGGTTATAAAGTGCGGCGCAGTAGCGAAAAAAAACACTGCTTCCGCGATTTCCCTGCCCTTGCCATTGCGCTTCATTGGCGTCTGCCTGGCCATGCGCCTCATAAACTCAGCGGCCGACTTCTCGCCAAGATCGATCATTCCCGGCGCTACACAGTTGACCGCGATTTCAGGAGCCAGCGCTTTCGCCATTACTTTTGTCAGCATATGGACCGCGGCCTTCGATGAACAATAGTGCGCATGGCTGGCCCACGGCCGTATGCCTCCCAGCGAACCCATGTTGATAACTTTCCCCTGGCGCTCGCGTAAGTGCTTCAGCGCTGTTTGGGATACGAGAAACACACCCCGCGTATTGGCAGCAAAAATAGCGTCCCATTGCGCCAGCGTCAACTTTTCGAATTCGGCGGTCTCGTAATTAGCGGCGTTATTCACCAGAATATCGATTCCGCCCAGTTCTTTTGCGGTTTCCTTGACGGCTGCCTTAACGCTCTGGGGACTGGTTACATCACAGGGAAGGGCAACCGCCCGTACACCAAAACCTCCCAGGTCGATCACGGTGTGCTGAGCCTCACGAGCAGAATTACGAAAGGTGATGGCTACGTCGGCTCCTGCTTCAGCCATGGCCAGAGCGATTTCTCGTCCGAGTCGTCGCGCCGCTCCAGTAATCAGAACCGCCTTGCCCGACAACTTGCCAACGCTTCGCTTCATTTAGGGATTGTAATTGACCAGCGCCCCCACACCCCGCAACCGGTAAGCTTCGTCCACCTTTGCCGCGAAAGCCAAAGCTGCTAAACTCCGCCCATGGTGGAGACTCGCCAAGTGGTGGTCTATTCGCGAAAGGGATGTCACCTTTGCGAAATCATCAAAGAGACCCTGAGCAAGTTACAGCGGCGGGGCGGCTTCACCTGGCGTGAAGTAGACGTCGACAGCGACGAAGAGCTGCGTCACCGCTTTACCGACGAGGTTCCGGTCGTATTCATCGATGGCAACAAAGCCTTTAAGTACCGCATGGACGAGCGCGAATTCCTGCGCAAGCTCGCCAGCTAGAACCTTTCAGGCGCACGATCCTGCCAGCTCTTCCGATACAATCTACAGCCGGCATGCTTCGAACCCGCCTTTACGCTGATCCAGAGGGCCAATTTGTTCACAATGTGATTCTGGAATCGTGCCGCCGTTTCGCCAAAAAGACTGCCATCATCGATTCCTCCTGTAATCGCCGAATCTGCTACTCGGAGTACGGCGAGTTGCTCGAGAGAGCGGCCCGCGGATTCGCCGCCGCCGGACTTCAACCCGGTGAAGTTGTCGCCATTTTCCTTCCCAACTCGTGGGAATTCTGCGTCGCCTACCATGCCGCCACACTGGCCGGAGCGATACCGACCATGCTGAATCCGTCTTATCGGGAGCGCGAGGTCCGTTATCAGTTGGAAAATTCCGGCGCAGCGTTCCTGGTAACTGATGGGCCCAACATTGCAGGAGTGAATCTGGGCGGTCTTCCTAAGCTACGGCGCGTCTATACCACACGCGAAGGACAGGCCGCAACGGAGCCCTTTGCCGCATTACTGCGCCCTCCCAGAGCAGATTTGAACCAGCCGGAGCAGCCATCAGACCAGACGCTTGCCGCTCTTCCCTATTCGAGCGGGACGACGGGTTTGCCAAAAGGGGTAATGCTTTCGCATTTCAACCTCATGGCTAACGTTTATCAACTCCTCGGGCCCGGCGGTACCAGGTTTTCGAGCGATGAAGTAGTTTCATGTTTTCTTCCGCTCTATCACATTTATGGCCTGAATGTAGTGCTGAACCCAATCCTCACTCTGGGAGCCACTCTGGTCCTCATGCCGCGCTTTAACCTTCCTCAACTGCTAAGACTGATCCCGGAGGAAGGCGTGACGATGATGCCCACGGTTCCTCCCGCGCTGAACGCGATGTGCTGCGCCGCCGAAAAAGGAGAATTCCCCCGGGACCACCAGGTGCGTTGGGTCAAGTCTGGCGCGGCGCCGCTGGCCGGCGAACTCGCGCGGCGCTTTACCACTCTCACCGGAATTCCGCTGGTTCAAGGCTACGGCATGACCGAGGCCTCGCCCGTCACTCATCTTGGTTACCTTGAGCCGGAGCTCTACCGTCCCGATTCAATTGGCCAGCCGCTGGCCATCACCGAGTGCCGTGTGCTGGATGAGGCCGGCAGAGAACTATCTGCTGGAGAATCCGGCGAGCTGGTAATGCGCGGGCCGCAATTTATGCTGGGCTACTGGAATGAACCGCAAGCTACCGGTGCCGTACTCCGCGACGGATGGTATTTTTCAGGCGACATCGTTCGGCGCGATGAGCGGGATTTCTTCTACGTCGTGGACCGCCGGAAGGAAATGATCAAGTACAAAGGCTTCCCGGTAGCCCCCGCCGAGGTCGAAGCCTTGCTATTAGAGCATCCCGCAGTCCGCGATTGCGGGGTTGTAGGACATCCCAACTCCGAAGCAGGAGAAATTCCGGTGGGGTTCGTGGTGCTGCGTGAAAGCTTCTCAGCGTCTGCCAAATTGAAAGCAGAACTCTGCGAATTTGTGGCTGAACGTCTGGCGCACCACAAGCAGCCACGCGAAATACACTTCGTGGAGGCCGTCCCCAGAACGGCGTCCGGGAAAATCCTCCGCCGCGAACTCAAAAACATGCTGCTCTAGCCCAAGCTGACGCGTCTCCAATTCGATTTGTCTTGAGATGTCTACGGCCCTATCCCTAGGGAGAATAGCGTATAGCGATTTTTCAGTTTTCGAGTTTATTCTGCACCCCAGAACCGGCAAACAGGGAGCATTATGTTTATCCCAATAGCCGCAAAAGCCTGAAAGCGCGGAAGATGTGCAATTTCCTAGGTTCAGTGGCGAGGGACATGCACCTGTCAAACCGTCAGGGAGGCGCAGCAGCCATGAAACAGGGACGCTTGAAACAGGGACGATGGAAACACTCGCTGCCGTTTTTGAGTCTGGCGACATTGTTCTCGCTGGGCACTCTAGCTTATACACAAGTTACACCGGCTGAAGATTCTCAGGCAGTTCATTCTCAATCCCAAGCCGTGCCGCAGGACCAGGACACGAGGCATTGGCAGGTCGCCAGTTTTGACGAATTCCTGGACCAGCACCCCGAAGTGGCGGAGCGACTCCGTAACGACCCCTCTCTCGTGAACAACGAAGAGTTCGTCGAAAAGCATCCGGCACTGCAGGATTACCTGCAGCAACATCCTGGGGCAGGGAAGAAATCAGGGAAAATCCGAATGCCTTCATGCGACGGGAGCGCAGTTATGATCGGCGCGAGGACGACCGCGACCGCGATCGCGATACTACCCGCCGGCAGCTTGCCAGCTTTGATCAGTTTATGGACGGACATCCTGAATTATCTGAGCAATTGCGCCAGAACCCATCGCTTGTGAACGATGGTGATTTTGTTAGAAATCACCCTGCTTTAGCTGAATATCTGGAACAGCATCCTGAAGTTCGGGAGGAGATCAGGGAAAATCCGAATGCCTTCATGCGACGGGAGCGCAGGTACGATCGGCGCGAGGACGACCGTGAGCGCGATCGCGATACTACCCGCAGGCAGCTTGCCGGGTTCGATCAGTTCATGGACGGACATCCAGAAATCGCCGAGCAGTTGCGCAAAAATCCGTCGTTGATGGATGACGGGGAATTCGTGAAGAATCACCCGGCTTTGGCGGAATATCTGGAACAGCATCCCGGGGTTCGCGAAGAGATCAGGGAAAGTCCCAATGCCTTTATGCGGCAGGAGCAGCGCTTTGATCATAGAGAGGATCGTCGGGAAGATGACCGCGATACCAATCGCCGGCAGCTCAGCGGTTTCGATCAATTCATGGA
>CATPBY010000527.1 GCA_955652845.1 uncultured Terriglobales bacterium
ATATTTTTGCCGGAGGCCTCCGCCGGCTACACCGGTGTATATCGCAAGCTGCGTATTCGTGGTTCCATCGACTATCCGCTGGCGGCAGTGGCTGTAGTAATGAAGAGGTCAGATGGCCACATTGCCCGGGCCCGCTTGGCAATTACTGCGGTGAATCCAGCTCCGCTTCTGGTAAAGGGCGCAAGCGAAATGCTGGAGGGCAACACCGTAGACGAAGCGTTGGCCGACGCGGTCGGCGATTTAGCGGCAAAGATCGCTAAGCCGCTGACCACCTCTGCCCTCACTCCGGAGTACCGCCGGGAAATGATCCGCGTATTCACCAAACGAGCAGTGCTGGCGGCGGCGAAGAACTGAGACTCGTGATCACTGATTGCCACATTCATATCCAGCCTATTGAGATGTTCAAGCCGCAAGCGCTGGAGCTGATGAAAAAGCAGCGCGCGAACTTCGACGAAATCGCGCAATTCTGCCGCTCACCCAGATTATTTCTCAAACATCTTGATGCCGCAGGCATAGACCGGGCGGTGCTCATCAATTATGTTGCGCCTGAGATTATCGGCTTCACCTCGGGCGTCAACCAATTCGTTGCTGACTACACCAGGGAAAATCCCAAGCGGCTGCTTTCCTGTGGCAGCCTGCATCCCAGGCACACTGCGAATGTTCTGGCAGACGTGGAGCATCTTCTGCGGCTGGGCATCCGCATGATCAAAATTCATCCTCCCCACCAGCTTTTATTTCCCAATGATTACCTGACCGGAGTGAAAGAGCTGGAAATCATCTACCGCGCGGCCGAAGCGAATGGTATCCCGGTGATGTTTCACACCGGAACCTCTATTTTTCCCGGGGCGCGCAACAAATACGGCGATCCCATTTACATTGACGACGTCGCGGTGGATTTTCCCAGGCTGAAAATACTGCTGGCGCACGGCGGGCGGCCCCTGTGGATGAAGACCGCATTCTTCCTGCTGCGGAGACACCCGAACGTGTTCCTCGACATCAGCGGCATCCCGCCGAAGACACTCCTGAAATATTTCCCTCGCCTGCAGGAAATCGCCCACAAAACATTATTCGGCACCGATTGGCCCGGCCCCGGAGTTCCGGACATCAAGAAGAATCTGGATGATTTTCGCGCTCTGCCCCTGGCGCAAGACGTGCAGCAGCAGATTCTGTCAGGCACGGCGCTATCTATCTGGCCCGCATAGATCACATCAACGCGAGGTAAACAGGTGCCCCATCTTGGCTTTCTTCGTCTTCAGGTAATCCTCGGCATGCTCGGTGGGGGCAACTTCACAGGGAACACGCTCGCTGACCTTAATTCCTCCGCGTTCGAGCGCAGCGACTTTATCGGGATTGTTGGACAGCAGGCGAACCCGCGAGATCCCTAGAGATTTTAGAATTTCCGCGGGCAATACAAATTCGCGCTGGTCAGCCTTGAATCCGAGACGCTCGTTGGCCTCAACCGTATCTAATCCCGCATCCTGAAGTTCGTACGCCCGCAGCTTTGCCATCAGGCCAATGCCGCGCCCCTCCTGCTGTTCGTAGATCAGGACGCCCGCTCCCTCCTGGGCAATCATTGCCAGAGCCATTTCGAGTTGCGAGCGGCAGTCGCAACGCAGCGATCCGAACACATCGCCGGTGAGGCATTGGGAATGAATACGGACCAGAGGCGGCGCAGATATGACATCACCCATCACCAGGGCGACGGCTTCGTCCTTGCGGTGCGCAGTGCCATCCGCTAACTCTGCCTCGAATCCCAGAATACGGAAGTTGCCCCAGCGGGTAGGGAAGTCAGCAGAGGCGATCGCCTGAATTGGTTTTACGTCCACCTATCGATTATATCCAGAATGCTGCGACGCCTCGGAATGACTCCCGGGCCTAGCCGACAGGCTTGAAGTGGTAATGGACATCTTGTTTGGAGGGAATTGCTATGCCGTTGCGGGTGGCTGGACGGAAATGCCAATTTTCCAGGGCGGCGAGCACTTTGGTGTCAATAGCCGGTCCCAGGCTCTGGAGCACTGTTTTCTGCACAATATTTCCCTGTTCATCGATAGTTATTTCGACCACGATGCTCCCTTCGACATGGCCAGGCAGTTCGTTCGGATCGACCACCGGATCGAGAGCGTACACTGGCAGCGCTGGCCGCACTTCATCGCCAAAGCCGGGTCCCTGACTTCCATACGGAGCGCCGGCTGGCGGCACAGGATTCCCTCCAACCGGCGATTCCACCCCAACCTCGGGCGGCTGAACCTTATGAATGGAATGAATGGACATTTCCTTCTTCCAGGTCAGCGGCTGGCGCTCCCGCTGTTTCTGCGTGGTTGTCACGCCAGGCAGTGGGAATATATTCGTTCCCGGCGCAGGCCAATAAACGGCGGTGACTGAGCCGGATTTCGCGCCGGCCGCGACCGAGGATGGCGCAAGAATCTTAGTGTAAGACGCAGAACCTAGCCAGACCAGCAACAACCCATGAGCCGCGATTGAAACGGACAGCAGAGTCAACCGCCTTTTTGAAAATCCTGTTGGGAAAGAGTCGAGCATTACAGAACCTGTTCCATTAGATGTGTTCAGCGGCATTTGGTAAACCGGATTTCCGGCTTTTCAATAATCTTTGGTACCCAGTACCGCCCTAAGGCCCGCAGAATGCACCGGTAGTGGCTCAATTGAATTC
>CATPBY010000528.1 GCA_955652845.1 uncultured Terriglobales bacterium
AACCTTTACCGGCTGATAAAGAAAGATGATGATAAAGGCGGAAATCGCCAGCGAAATAATCAGATCACGCAGCCATATCGAGAGAACTGGCAGGGTTCGCGATGACGCCCGAGTGCGGCCCACTTTGGAGCCCTCGGCCGACTCTATGCGGTTTGTACCGTCTGCCATCTTGTCTAGAGATTATACGATGAAAGCACATAGGCGCCGGCGTCCCACCCGTGTGAGCTAATCGGAATCACACGTCCAGATTCGCGTTAGCATGACCTTGGCGAGAACGTAGATCCATGCTCGAATGCGGATCAAACTCCCGCGGGCGAGGACGCCACGCGTCTACACTTTTGCTGGTCGAGTTGACGGGTACCCGAGGCCGCGTATAACCTTACTAAGCTTTTCTCTTAAAGTTTTCCACAGTTGAGCTTTGCGCTTGGCAGCACGGATTTACGAATTGGAAGTCTCATTAGAGCTATAGCTCCCAAGCTAAACAAAAAAGGAGTACTTACGAAGGGTCACGGAAGAGTTTTACAAATGGCGCAGAAAACTACGCAGAGAAAGTCAGTCGGGGACGACCCACGTTTTGCACAGGCTGTGCAGAACTACGAGATCGGTCTGCGCGCTATGCAGGAGCACAAGTTCGATAAAGCTCGCACTTCTCTGCAAAAAGTGATTGCCGGACCCAGTAAGGAACTCGCGGACCGCGCATCAGTCCACCTCAATACCTGCAACCAAAAACTGGAGCGCACCGCTACCCAGTTCAAGAGTTCGGAAGAGCACTATGACTACGCAGTTTCTCTGATGAATGTTGGAGACTACGTGAGCGCGCGAGAGCATCTGGAGAAACTGGCTAAACAGGCTCCGAAAGCCGATTACATCGCATATGGCATGGCCGCTCTGGACTGTCTAACCGGCCACTTGGAAGACTCATTGCGACATCTCGATGAGGCCATAAGGGTCAATCCGGCGCTCCGCTTCCAGGCGCGGAACGACTCTGACTTCCAGAATCTGGCGGAGGATCCTCGTTTCACCGAACTGCTCTATCCGGATCCCGGTGCCAAGTTGTCTTCGGATACCACGTCTCCTGAGGACGATAGCTAGACGGTGTCTGTGCAAGATTCTCAACAGCGCCCGGAGCTGACGGCCCGAGCGACTCGCGGCCTGCGTGTTGTAGCGATTGGCGGCGGTACTGGGCTTTCCACCCTGCTTAAAGGTCTGAAGCGCTACGTCACCGCCCCTGCCGATCGTTATCCGACATTCCCCGCCGAAGGCCAGATCGCAGAACTTTCTGCGGTGGTCACGGTTAGCGACGATGGGGGCTCAAGCGGCCGCCTGCGCAAGGAGCTTAACATGCTTCCGCCAGGAGATATCCGCAACTGCATTGTGGCTCTCTCTGAAGATGAAGCCTTACTGTCCCGGCTGTTCCAACATCGCTTCGTGAAGGGGTCAGGCCTGGAAGGACATAGCTTCGGCAATCTTTTTCTGGCCGCGCTGACTTCCATCACCAGCGACTTCAGCGAAGCTGTCCGATTGTCTTCGGAAATTCTTCTCACTCGTGGACATATTTTCCCGGCCACGACCTCCGACATCGAACTTGAAGCTTTGATGGAGGACGGTAGTCGAGTAAGCGGGGAAACTAAAATCACCGCCAGCAAAGGCCGCATCCAAGAGCTGTTCCTCAAGCCAGCCGATGTAGAACCTTTGCCTCAGACTCTGGAAGCTATCGCGCGCGCCGACCTGATCACGATTGGTCCCGGATCACTCTTTACCAGCCTTATCCCCAATCTGCTGGTGCGCGGCATTGCCCGAGCAATCGTGAACTCTTCTGCCACCAAAGTTTACGTGTGTAACCTGATGACCCAGGCCAATGAAAGCCTGGGCTTGACCGCCTCGGACCACATCCGCGCCCTGAACCGCCACGCCCAATGTGCTCGCATCTTTGACTATGCGCTTATCAACCGCAAGCCGGCCTCGCCGGAATTAAAGGCCAAATACGCTCTCGAGGGCGCCACCCAGATTATCGCGGACTTTGACGGTATCGAAGAATTGGGCGTATGCCCGGTGCAGGGTGATTACCTCGACGAAGGCATGGTAGCCCGCCACGATAACGCTCGAGTGGCTCGCGATCTTCTGGGATTGGTTTTGCAGACGCCCCCGCAGAAACCAACGGCGCAGAACCCGCGATGACCGAGCCCTGATTTGCAAAGTCGAGTTGTGCCGTACGTCGGTACTATTTGCGCGATATAGTTGAGGCGGAATGTCCAAAACCAAAATCAGTCATTCTTCCCATCCCCCGCGCCTCGCCATCGCAATCATGGCTGCAGGCAAAGGCACGCGGTTAAAGTCCAGGCATCCCAAGGTCTTGCATGAAGTTGGCGGCAAACCTCTCTTAGCGCACGTAATCGCCGCGGCTACCAAAGTTGTTCCCGCAAACCATGTTTACGCGATCGTCGGCCACGAAGCTGATCGAGTGCGCGAAGTTATGAGCCCCAGCGGGGTCAATTTCGTGCTTCAGAAAGAACAGCGAGGCACAGGTCATGCGGTGATGGTCGCGCGCGACGCCCTGGCGGCTTATGACACGGTGATAGTGCTCTCCGGCGACGCTCCGCTGATAACCGCGTCCACGATCGAGAGGTTGCGTGATTTTCATATCGCGAAGGCCGCTGCGATGACCCTGCTCACCGCTGATCTTGATAATCCCACTGGCTATGGACGAGTCATTCGTCAAAAGGCTGGAAGTAACCTGGTGAAAGCTATCGTCGAACAAAAGAGCCTGAGCCGCGCCCAGACTGATATTCGCGAAATCAATGCCGGTTTCTACGCCTTTGCCGCCAGGCCTTTGTTTCGCCACATCGAAAAACTGGGCACGGACAATCCGCAGGGCGAGTTCTACCTTACTGACTTGGCCGCCATCATGGAGAAAGCTAAAGAGCGCGTGGTCGCGTTCAAAGCGGACAATCCGTGGGAGGTTCTGGGCGGTAATACCCGGGCCGAGCTTGCAGACATCGATCAGCGCATGCGTATGGCCAAGTGCCAGCAACTAATGGGCGAAGGGGTAACGATTTTCAATCCTCAAACCTGTGTGATCGACAGTGATGTCCAAATCGGTGCCGACACCGTGATCGAGCCGTTCGTGCAGATTTTGGGCAGTTCCCGCGTGGGCAACGATGCCCGC
>CATPBY010000529.1 GCA_955652845.1 uncultured Terriglobales bacterium
CCCAGGCACACACCAAGCCAGGCCATGAAGCTGAGCAGATAGGCACGGAAAAACTGGTCCGGGTGGAAAAACGCCCCGATCAGCGAGAGCGCAGCAAATATCAATCCGACGACAAGTGAGCGCCGCCCTATGGTCCCGATTATCGGCGGAGCCATCAAATCCAGATTGTCGACGGGCGCCGGGCTCATTTCTGTCCCTCTTCATTGTTCTGGGCTTTCGGCGCGATTACAGGTAGCGTGGCGCCTGAACCAGGCTCTACGAAAGCTGGGACTTCGGATGGCACTTTCTGTCCTGCCGGAACATCATTCGCACTCGCTGTCTGGCTCAGCTGTAAGGCTCGGATATAAGCCACAATGCTCCAGCGATCGCGTGGTGAGATTTGCGACGCGTAATCGGGCATGGCGCCAAAGCCGTTGGTCATGACATCGAAAAAGTACCCCAGCGGCGCTTTGCGCAAGCGCTCAGTGTGATAGGAGGGTGGTTGGCGGTAGCCCCGCTTCACGATCATGCCATTTCCATCGCCCAGGCGCGAATGGCAGGGGGCACAATAAATGTTGAAACGCTCACGGCCGCGCGCCAGAATCTCTTGGGACACCGGGAAAGGCATGTAGTCGCCGGGATTGTTTCCGATTTTTCCGGTGTAAAGATATGTGTCCTCATGCAGCTGTCCGCGCGCCATGGCGCCTTCCACGGGCGGACGCGCAGAACGCAGGTCGGCGTAGAAGTCGCTCTGCGCGAGCGGTTTGAAGCGCGGCTGGTCATGCATGTCCTGACGGCATCCTGCCAGAACCAGCAACAAAAATGCAGGCGCTAGCGTCCTCGCTCGTGCTGCGCGAGCACAGGCGAGGACGCGGGCGCCTACATAACTCATGCAAACAGGATTAATCCGGCACCTCCGCTATGGATCGTGGGCTGAGGCTTTCCAGAAAACGCCGGGTTTCTATCGAACTGTATTTCGGGTCGGAGGAAAACACGATCAGGAAGAACCGGTCCTTGGTGGCAAATGCAAAGCGGGGCACGTTGAACACCGGATGGTATGGCATGGGTAACCCATTCAGCGCCAGCATTCCCAGGACGGCGGAGATGCCAGCGAAGAGGATCGTCATCTCGAAGGTCACAATGATAAATGCCGGCCATGAATGATAGGGTTTGCCACCCACGTTGATGGGATAGCTGATCACCGACATCCAGTACTGCATGGCATAGCCAGTGATGCCGCCGATCAATCCGCCAATCAGCACCACCAGCGGCATTTCGTCGCGATGGAAGCCGACCGCTTCCGCCAGCCCCTCGATGGGAAACGGACTGTATGCGTCAACCTTCCTGTAGCCTGCTTGCTGTACGCGGTGGGCGGCAGCCACCAAACTGGTCGGGGAGTCAAACTCCGCCATGAATCCGTATGTGCCAGCGCGCCTCATTCCTTTACCTCCGCTTCCGGCAGCAGAGTGCGCATTTCAAAGATGGAAATCATGGGCAGGACGCGCACGAACAGGAACATGGCCGCCAGAAACATCCCAATGGTGCCGATGTATGTCATCCAATCCCAGCGTGTCGGGTAGTACATTCCCCAGGATGAAGTCAGGAAATCGCGATGCAGGCTGACTACCACAATGATGAAGCGTTCCAGCCACATGCCGACAAGCACGACACCTGAAACCAGAAAAAGCCAGATCGGGCTACTCCGCAACCTGGGAATCCACAGCACCTGCGGAATAACGATGTTGCAGATCAGCAGCATGTAATAGAAAAACGCGTAGGGACCGTGCAGGCGGTTCCACAGGGTGAACCCGTCGTAGCGATTGCCGCTGTACCATCCCATGAAGCCTTCAATGATGTACCCGTAGGCTACGATGAGGCCGGTCGCCAGCATAACTTTCGCCGAGTTCTGCAGGTGGCGCTCGGTGATGAAGTCTTCCAACTGGAAGATTTTGCGGATGGGAATCGACAGCATCAGCACCATGGCGAAGCCGGAATAAATTGCGCCGGCCACAAAGTACGGTGGAAAAATTGTGGTATGCCAGCCCGGCACAATGCCTATCGCAAAATCAAAGCTCACGACAGTGTGTACAGAGAGCACCAGTGGCGTCGCCAGCCCGGCAAGCAGCAAATATGCGGTCTCGTACCGGTGCCAGTGCCGAGCCGAACCACGCCAGCCCATGGCCAATATTCCGTAGATGATTCGTGACGCATGATTGGTGGAGCGATCGCGCAAGGTTGCCAGGTCCGGGATCAGTCCGATGAACCAGAACAACAGTGAGATGGTGGCGTATGTGGAAACGGCAAAAACATCCCAGATCAGAGGGCTGCGAAACTGCGGCCACACCTTCATGGTGTTGGGGTAAGGGAAAAGCCAGTACGCCAGCCAGGGCCGGCCGACGTGAATCAAGGGAAAAATTCCGGCGCTGGCCACGGCAAACAGCGTCATGGCTTCAGCAAACCGGTTGATAGAATTACGCCAGGATTGCCGCAGCAAAAGAAGGATGGCGGAGATTAATGTACCCGCGTGCCCAATTCCGATCCACCAGACGAAGTTGACGATGGCAAATCCCCATCCGATCGGGATGGTCACTCCCCAGATGCCGGTGCCCCGGACGCACAGATAGCCAATGGCGTACAGCATCATCATGGTGAGCAGAAAGGCGAGGCCGAAGCCGAAGAACCACCCATTCGAGGTGGGACGCGTCAGCACGATCGAGCTGATCTTGTCGGTGACCGAGCCGAAGGTGTATCCCGGTTCGATGACCGGGGCGCGTTCCCTCTCGGCTGTCACTGGTTCGGTTCGCTCGTCCATGACTGTGCTCGTTTAGCCTTTCAATTCAGGGTTCGGGTTACGAATCTCGGCCAGATATGTGGTGCGCGGACGCGTGTTCAGGTCCGCCAACAGGCTGTAATTGCGTGCGCCCGCTTTCAGTTTTGAGACCCGGCTTTCGGGATCATTGATATTGCCGAAAATAATTGCATTAGCCGGGCAGGATTGCTGGCAGGCTGTCTGCAATTCTCCATCCTGAATTTTGCGGTCTTCGCGTTCGGAATCAATCCGGTGCTCGCTGATTCGCTGCACGCAATAGGTGCACTTTTCCATCACGCCGCGGCTGCGCACGGTTACGTCGGGATTGCGCATCATCTTGTACTGCGGCGTCTCCCAGTCCTGAAACAGCAGGAAGTTGAAGCGCCGCACTTTGTACGGGCAGTTGTTGGAGCAGTAACGCGTGCCCACACAGCGGTTGTAGGTCATGTCGTTCAGGCCTTCGGTGCTGTGAACCGTGGCTCCGACGGGACAGACTACCTCGCACGGCGCGTTCTCGCACTGCATGCAAGGCACCGGCTGGAAGTACGCTTTGGGATTATCCCGATCACCCTGGTAATAAGCATCGACGCGAAGCCAATGCATGTGGCGGCCGATGACAACCTGCTCCTTGCCAACAACCGGAATGTTGTTTTCTGACTGACAGGCAAGGATGCAGTTGTTGCAGCCGACGCATGCATTCATGTCGATGGCCATGCCCCAGGCATAGGGCTCGCTGGCATAGGGATAGGGTTGGTACAGCGTCAACTCCGCCGGCGGCTCTTCTTCTTTGGCGAAGTTGGGATCTTTGCGGTACTCCTCCAGGCGGGCGCTTCGTACCAGAGGGCGTGTCGCTCCGTTTGGAGTGTCCATGGTCTGGTAGCCCTGGGTGGATGCCAGCTTGTAAGTGCCTCCGGTCTTGCGGATGGCGACTCCGGTGGTGAACCACGGCGTCGCGCTATTGCGCAGCGCATACATGTCAAAGCCTGCGCCGGTTCCTGCGCGGCCGGCGCGCCGGCGACCGTAGCCCAGGAACACAGTGACAGAATTGTCGGGGTGACCGGCTTGTATCCAGACCGGAGCGGCGACTTTCTTGCCATTCAGCTCAAGTTCGACGATGTCCTCGGTCTTCAGCCCCATCCGGGCTGCCATGGCTGGGCCGACCAAGACCGGGTTATCCCATGTGATCTTGGTCATCGGCTTGGGCAGTTCCTGCAGCCAGCCGTTGTTCGCGAATTGACCGTCGTAAATGGAGGGATCACGGCGGAAATTCAGTTCGATTGCTGTATCCGCGCTCCATTTCCACCCGAAGCTGTCATTTTTCACGACAGCAGATTTGGCCAGATAAGTTGTCCCCTCGATCCAGCCATTGTGGAGCGATTTTCGCCAGAACAGGTCGAAATCCGAGCCCGGATGCGCATTCTTCCAATATGACTGCACAATGTCGTGGCCGGTGGCATCAACTTGACCAGCCAGTAGCGCGGCCAATTCGTTTGCACTCTTTCCGTTGTAGAGAGGCGCGATCAAAGGCTGCACGATGCTTACCGTTCCGTCGTAAGCTCGGGTATCACCCCAGGCTTCGAGATAGTGCGTTTCATTCACATGCCACTGGCATAGTTCGGCGGTCTCGTTCTGACAAAGACCGAGGTGAACCCGCAGCGGGATGTTTGTGTTCCTGAGCGCATCGGCAAAACCTAGATCAGCGGGAGCATCATAGGCGGGATTTCCACCCATGATGATCAGAGTGTCGACTTTTCCCGCGCGCATCTCGACGACCAGGTCTTTAATGGAATCCGCCTGGTTGACGGGGTTGGCATTCACCGGTTCGGTATAGAACACGGTTTTGTCAACATTTCCGAGCGCCTGATTTACGGCCAGAGCGAAAGCATGCACGACGGGCGGCTGATGGTCGCCGACGATAACAATGCTAGAACCACGATGGGCCAGAAGATCTTGGAGCATGGGGCCCGCAATTCCGGGGTTGTCTCCTGCCACCCCTCCGGCCGGCGGATTGATAGGCAAATGGCTCGATAGGTTTTGCGCGAACTTCTCGATCTCAACTGAGCGCATCGCGAGCCGGTGGTCCGCCTTCGCCCCCGTCGCACTCATTGTGCTCTCGACCACGTAGAGCCGGCTCATGTTGCCGGAATCCGGATTGCGCCGCTTGGCGAAATCGCGGATGTAGCGGACGTTCCCGGGGAATCCCGCGGAAAGAAAATCCGCGTCGAGCGAAACAACTA
>CATPBY010000530.1 GCA_955652845.1 uncultured Terriglobales bacterium
ACCACGGATGCAGGCAACGCTGGCAGGTTCATCGCGACGTTGGCGCCAACGGTCGCCGCCAGCGGCGCGGCGGGCTGAACAGCCGACCAGGCAACTATATTCGGCAGCGGTACATCCTGCTTCAGTTTCGCATCAGGAGGAGTGACAATTGTCTGGCTATTGTTGTCAGACTCCGGCGGCACGGAGATGATCGATTGCACAGCGTATTCCGGATCACCAGCATGCGCACCCGAGGCGGCGACTCCGGTATTTACCGGCGGCAAGTATTCCGCGGACGAATAATAGATCACGTCTGACTTTCGGAACACCGGCTGCTCGATAACGCGAGGCGACTGTGGCCACCATTGACCAAGTCCCAAGATTGCGAAGATGGCCGCGGTGTGACAGAAGGCGGATTCCAGAAATCTCTTCCATGGCAGGCGGGACGACACAAACACATCTGGCCAGAAAGCGCCGGGCCGGGATGAAACGCTGGCTGGAGGCCGCTCGTCACTGCGGAATAAATCCACGAGATTGCGAAAGAAGATCTTGTGCCTGGGATCCAGTTCGACCAGAAGAGTGGGGGTGGGTAACGCGATTCTTGCTGTGCGGAGAATAGTAATTTCCTCGGCCTCAGGTAGGGTTCTCATAAAACGGGCGGTGGCTGCTGTACTTGGATTATAGCTCGACGCGCCCGGGGAAGAGATATTGAGGAGAAGCATTTCAGTTTTCATGTTCTAATTGGGACGCGTGAACTGGACCATGAAATTGCTTGTTATCGCAGTCCTGTTAATGCCTTCGTGCGCGGCCCTTGGGCAGGCAAGAACGGAAGATTCGACTTCCGCAAAATCGACCGAAGACTATTCGGGAATGTACACGTTCCTTAAGGATGGCGAATTTGTCCAGGTTACTGTTGAAAATGATGGCCGCGTCACAGGATTCATCTCCCGTTATGGGGAATTGGACAGTGATCGAGGTGCGTTCCTCGATCAGTTTTTCAAGCAGGGTAAACTCGAGGGTAAAAAGCTCAGCTTTACCACTCAAATGGTTCACGGCACATGGTACGAATTCAAAGGTACGGTCGAACGAGGAGAAGGCAAGAATCCGGCAGACGAAGCCTACTATCTTCTAAAAGGTGTGCTTACGCAATTTACCATTGATGCCAACCAAAAGACTGACTCCAGATCTCGCGAAACAATATTCAAGTCATTCCCGCAGGACGTAGCATCTCGGCCGGAAAAGTAGAATCCGCAGGTTAACGGGCTGTAGGTGGCCTGCGACCGAGAGCTCGAAACGTCATATCTCTTGCATGGCTCCGGCTGCGGCGCTTCCATGCGGAAAACAATTCTCCATAGCTTTTCGTGATGTAGTTGTCACGCGAAATGTCCAGCAGCCGTGCGGTACGATCAATCCATCCTGGCGGGCCCTCAATTTCCCCAAAATTGCCGATCGGTGTTTCGTCCACAACCACATGGCCCTTCCCATCACTCCATTCCGCGCGCATTTTTTCGTAACGAAAGGTGGGGCGAAAAGCCAACGCACGTAGAATGGCTTCCATCTTTTCTCCGTCATTGACTTTAGTCTCAGTTTCGGCTCGCGTCTTGTGGCGACCAGCCTTTCCTTTCGCCTTGTGGGTCAGCAACCATTCTCCCGCATAGTTGCGAAGACGAAGCAGGGCGCCGCTTTTGCGAAGAGGGAGTCCAGGACGGTCGTAAAGGGTATTGATTTCGCGCTTCCGGCGGGTGAGGCAGCGGAAGCCGGCGGCTCGCAGTTTGCGCACCAGCGACCGCGGATCGTCCAGGCGAAATTTTATCTCGATTTCTTTTTTGTTATTGGAAACCATGGAGTGCAAGTAGACACCGAATCTGAAAGCCAAAATTAGGTAAACATCGGCAACTTCACCAAGTCATCGTGGGGTACTGGTTCTGTGGCCTGCCCGGCTTTCCGCCATGCCGCCAGGCCACCTACGATAACGAACGCGTTGAATCCCTTTTCCCGCAGCATATGCGCCACCCGGGCGCTGGTTCCTTCGCGCACTCAAGTGCAGTACAGATAAATATTCTTGTCCTTAGGCAGGATCTTGAGCTCTTCCTCCAGATTATTCGGTTCGATCCGGATTGAACCTCTTATTCGCTCCGCATCGGAGTTGTAATAGCCGTGGCTGCGCACATCAGCCAGAAGGATCTGCTCTCTTTCTTCTGACGCGAGTTTGCGGGCCAACTCTTCCACCTGCACCCGCGGCACTACCCGGTAGACGATATTCTTGCGATATAGCCATATCCGGTAACCCACATAGGCAACCAGAGCGACCAACAGTGCCGCCTCGACCGCGTGACCGGCCGACTGGAACCCGTGGGTAATGGAAACCAAAAAGTCGCGGAAGAGGAAGCCGAGAGCGCCATAAGCGGTGGCGTAGAGCGATGCACCCACAAAATCCAACCGCAGGAACTGGTCAAAGCGCATTCTCATGCTTCCCGCTAAAGGCGGCGCCATTGTATTCACGCCGGGAATGAATTTCGCGATGACAAGGGTGATTTTTCCCCGCTTGTAAAACGATTCGGCGGAGCGCAGGATACAAGTTTCCGGGTTAGATGAAAGCCGGCACAACAGCCCCAGCAAAGTCCATCCCATATAGCGTCCCAGCACGAATAGGAGGGAGTCGCCCGACAACATAGCGCCGACTGCCAGCAACCAGAGCGTAGGGCCTTTGAGCGAACCGGAAGCTGCAGCGGCTCCGCCCGCCACCAGCGCCAGTGCTGCGGGCACGGGCATGCCAACGGCCTCGGCGAAGACGATGGCAGAGACAACCAGGTAGCCGTGACGCGCTATCAGCGAGAGAAGGCCCATTTATCCTCAGCGGCGCTACAGTCAATAGAATCAGATTAGGCGTCTACCTGGACCGGTGCAAGCGAATGGGAGAACCGTGATCGCAATCGCGAGGTAGACCGGGTACTGGACGGAGCTCACTTCTCTCTCGCTACCACAAATTCCGGGGCCCACAACAACGCACGCTTGATCTCGCCATCGGGAAAGCTACAAATGGAATTTCCCGCCAGGTTGGCATACTCCAGAGCGCGGGCGTGGGCTGCGTCCAGCGAGCCATAGCGCTCCAGGATGCCGAGAATCTCTCCGTGGGTGACGCCGTCAAATGCGCGATCCCGTACGATGGTCTCAATCGATCGTCTTTCCCCAGGGGTGCACCGTTCCAAGGCGTGAATGACCGCCATCGTAACTTTGCCTTCGCGGAGATCACTGGCCACGGGCTTGCCCAGAACGCTCTCCGAAGCGGTCAAGTCAAGCACATCATCCACAATCTGAAACGCCATTCCCAGATCGCGACCGTACTGCGCGAGACTCTCTTCTTGTTCCGGAGTCGCTTTTCCCAGAATCGCACCCATGCGCATGCACACTGAGAATAAGCACGCAGTCTTCCGGAAAATCAGATCGAAGTACTCATCGAGAGAAATGAGCTTGCCCAGCTTTTCCATTTGCAGCAGCTCGCCTTCCACCATCTGCTGGGTTAATTCAATGAGCGTGTCCAGAATCCGAAAATTGCGTTCCTGCACTGCGACCTTAAAGGCCTGCATATAGAGCCAGTCGCCAGCCAGCACGCACTTGGAATTTCCCCACTGGGTGTTGGCCGCTGGCCGTCCCCGGCGAGTCTGCGCCTCATCAATGATGTCGTCGTGAACCAGAGTTGCGGTATGAATGATTTCGACCACGGCGCCAAGGCGTATGGCGCCGCGTCCCTCGTAGTTGAAAAGCTTGGAGGAGAGCAGCAGCAGTGCCGGCCGGATACGCTTGCCGCCGCCGCCACGAAGATACTCACCAATTTCCGTGATGGCTTCGACGTGGGAAACTGTGTCCCGCCCGAATTCGCGCTCGATCGCTGCGAGGTCATCCCGCAGCAGCTCGAAAATTTCTTTCCCGTTAATGGCTGCCGGTGTGCTCAATCCTCTACCTTGTCATGCTGAGCGCAATCGGAGAATCGCTGCTGTTGTCCTTGCCACGCGCCGGGGAACAGACAGCGCTTCTCATCCGTCTTCTAGTTGGTCCGGTAGTTCGTGAATTGCATATCGATTCCGAAGTCCTGTTGCCGCAACAGCGCAATAATTTCCTGCAAACTATCGCGATCTTTTCCACTCACCCGAACCAGATCGCCCTGGATGGAAGCCTGAACCTTTTTCTTTGAGTTCTTAATAAGCTTTACGATGTCGCGCGCCTTCTCGATCGAAATGCCCTGCTGCATGGTAATCCGCTGTTTTGCCGTTCCTCCAGCGGCGGACTCAATCGCGCCATAAGTCAGGCCTTTGAGGGAGACGCCGCGCTTCACCAGTTTCTGCTGGAGAATGTCATTTACCGCTTTCAACTTGTACTCATCGATGGAGTGCAAAACGATGGCGTCTTTTCCGTCGAGTTCAATATTGGACTTCGAGTCTTTTAGGTCAAAGCGCGTGTGAACTTCTTTCAGCGCCTGCTGAATTGCATTGGAAACTTCCTGCAGATCGAGCTTGCTTACGATGTCGAATGTGTTTTCCGGCATGTCCCTGCTACGCTTTTTTGGAAGTTATAACCCATCACTGAGGTTATCAGAAGAAAGGATTTGACGGCAGGGCTAGGCGCGTGGAATTGCGTTTTCTCCTGGTTTCAGGAGCTTGAAGAAATCGTAAAAGTTATTTGAGGTCTTACGGCCAATTTCTTCGGAGGAGAGGCCGCGCAACTCACCCAACTGGCGTGCCACTTCCTTTACGAAGGCAGGTTCGTTGCGCTTGCCCCGGTGCGGAACAGGAGCGAGAAAGGGCGAATCGGTTTCAATCAAAATCCGGTCAAGCGGCACTTGTTGGGCCACCTCGCGAATTTGCTGCGCTTTGGGAAAAGTAATGTTCCCAGCAAACGAAATCATGAATCCCATGTCGAGCGCACGCCGTGCGTGCAGCCAGGTCCCGGTGAAGCAGTGCAGAATTCCGCCCAGGCCGTTGCGCGCCCAGTGCTCATTCAGCGTCTGTAGACAATCTTCCCAGGCATTGTCGCTTCCGTCTGAAGGACGACAGTGAATCACGATTGGTAATTTTGCCGTTTGAGCCAATTGCATTTGCCGCAAAAATACCTGTTGTTGCAGGTCGCGCGGCGAATGGTCATAGAAGTAGTCAAGTCCGATCTCGCCCCACGCAATGACCTTGGGCCGTTTTGCAAGCTGCGCCATTTCGTCGAAGTCGGCATCGTTGGCCAGCCTGGCTTCGTGGGGATGAATACCGATTGTCGCGTAAATGAAGTCGTATTCTTCCGCCAGCTGAATTCCACAATCCAGCGAGCCTGGCCCGGTGCCGCTGCCGATAGCGACCATGGTGTCCACCCCAGCGTCGCGCGCCCGCGCGATCATCTGCGCACGATCGGTATTGAACTGCTCCATCTCAAGATGGGCGTGAGAATCGATGAACATGGGAGTCAGGAAAAGCTCATGTTGGAAGGGAGGCTCGTCGGGTGCCGTCAGCTACTTCCGAAGTGTCGGCTCAGCTGCTCAGGCATCTACTTCAGCCTCGTTCCTGCCGGCACATCTTCCAAAAATCCCGCCAGAACCGGCTTGCCGCCCTCGGCGGAGGCGGCGACGATCATTCCGTTGGATTCCAAGCCGCGCAGTTTTCGCGGCGCAAGATTGACCACAATTACGACCTTTCTACCGATCAGTGACTCCGGAGCATAGGCTTCGGCTATGCCAGCCACTACCTGCCGTACTTCAGTGCCCAGATCGACTTCAAGGCGCAGCAACTTGTCGGCGCCTTTTACTTTTTCGGCGACCCTC
>CATPBY010000531.1 GCA_955652845.1 uncultured Terriglobales bacterium
GTATCCCTTGATCGCGAGTCGGCTGGGCGGGCTGCGTCCGTGCGACAAAAATTGGAGAGAGCCGGGCTTGCCATCGGCATGGCTGACAGTTTAATTGCAGGCCCTGACTTGACCCGCAATCGAAAGCATTTCGAAAAGACAGAAGGCTTGAATTTGCTCTCACTTGGCAAATCTGCCAGTTGAACACTCCTGGTGCTGAAGCCTACGTGTACATCACTTTTCTCTCGCCCTTGACAATTCTTCCCACCGTGTAAGCCTTCTCCCCGGCGCGCTCCAGCACGGTCTGAGCTTTCTTGAACTTTTTCGACGGCACCACCAGCAGCATTCCCAGTCCCATGTTGAAAGTGCGCAGCATTTCTTCCTGGGGAACATTGCCCAGTTGTTGCAGGTGCTCAAAGATTGGCAGCACTGGCCAGGAGCCGATCTCGATCACCGCGGCCATGCCGCGCGGCAGCACGCGGGGAAGGTTGTCGGTGACGCCGCCGCCGGTGATGTGGGCCATAGCGGAGACGCACTCCGCATCCACCAGCCTCTTGATCGCGTGCCAATAGCTCTTGTGAGTCTTCATCAACTCATTGCCGACTTTCCCCTTGAGTTCATTAACGTAGGAATCGGGCGTGTAACGGCCAATTTCGAAAAGCACTTTGCGAGCCAGCGCGTAGCCATTGGTATGCAGGCCGTTAGAAGCGAGTCCGAGGATGACATCTCCTA
Organism: uncultured Terriglobales bacterium; assembly: GCA_955652845.1. Taxonomy (GTDB): domain Bacteria; phylum Acidobacteriota; class Terriglobia; order Terriglobales; family Acidobacteriaceae; genus JABCYV01. The sequence continues at coordinate 712 of CATPBY010000531.1, forward strand.
CCTCGACTGTTCTGCCGGTAATGAGGCGTTCCCGATCGGCGACGCCGACAATGAAGCCCGCCAGATCGTACTCGCCCTCCGGATAGAAACCAGGCATCTCGGCAGTTTCACCGCCAATCAGCGCGCATCCGTTGTGCTTGCAGGCTTCGGCCAGGCCTTCCACCACTTTCTCTACCACCTCAGGCTCGAGCACTCCGGTGGCCAGGTAGTCCATGAAGAATAGCGGGGTCGCGCCCTGAACCGCGATGTCGTTGACGCAATGGTTTACCAGGTCCGCTCCAATCGTGTGATGGACTTTCATCTCAAACGCCACTTTGAGCTTGGTGCCAACGCCATCGACGCTCGAAACCAGCACCGGATCGTTCCATTTTTCCTTATTGATTGCAAACAGGCCGCCGAATCCGCCGATTTGGCTGAGCACGCCCCGCGTAAAGGTCTTGTGAGCCAGATACTTGATTCGCTTTTTGGTGCGATTCGCGCGGTCGATGTCCACGCCAGCATCAGCATAGGTGACAGTGGCAGCAGTCTTCGAGGAGTCGTGGGCCACGGAAGTCAGTCCGTTCTCTAATTGCGGGGAATCCGCTCGGGGCTCGCTAGCCGGAAGAAACGTCTAGGCGCGGGTCATTGTAGCATGTTCAGACACAGCGTCCGGGAGGTTGGCGGGTCGCCCGCCTACTGAGTCACGTAAGACGAAAAGAAGTAGACCAGTACCCCGAGCAGCGCCAGGCCAGCGATTCCATACGCCGTCAACACCCAGACATTTCGATCCTCGTGACGGACTTGTTCGGATCGTGAACCGCTCCCCGTAGTTGAATTTTCCGTAGACCGCCGCTGCTCCATGGCCCCTCCAGATGAATGCACGATTCCGAGTACTTAACTGCCCTGTGCGGGCGGCAAAATTCTACTACGGGAGCATCGACCGACACCGGGAAATCGGCGAAGGCGCCACTTCCGACCTAAATTTGCCGGCTGCCTCAAGAAAGGGCGTTCTGTTTCGGAACATTCGGTGCAAAATTTCCTAACTGGGTCGAAATTCGCCTTTTCTTCGCTCACCAGCGCGTGTATAATCCGCCTCAACACTATCAGCATTCATCAAAAATAAGGAGCTGCACTCATATGGCCGATGAACGGACAAAGGCGATTGATCTGGCTTTTGCGCAAATCGAAAAGCAGTTTGGCAAGGGCTCGATCATGCGCTTGGGCTCAAAAGAGGCTATCGTCCCTATCGCGGTCATTCCGACCGGCGCCATTTCGTTCGACGCTGCATTGGGCGTAGGCGGCTTCCCGCGGGGGCGCGTCGTTGAAATCTTTGGCCCGGAATCCTCGGGTAAGACCACCATCGCCTTGCAGGTGGTAGCTCAAGCCCAGAAGACTGGCGGGATGGCCGCGTTCGTTGACGCCGAACATGCGCTCGATCCTGGCTACGCCAAAAAACTCGGCGTGGACGTCGACAATCTGCTGGTTTCCCAGCCCGACTATGGCGAACAAGCACTGGAGATCACCGAGGCGCTGGTGCGCTCCGGAGCAATCGATGTACTGGTGGTCGATTCAGTGGCGGCGCTTGTGCCGAAAGCTGAACTCGATGGGGAGATGGGCGACAGCCACATGGGATTGCAGGCGCGGTTAATGTCGCAAGCCCTCCGCAAGCTGACTGGGACGGTTTCCAAGTCGCGCACCTGCCTGATATTCATCAATCAGATACGCGAGAAAATCGGCGTCATGTTCGGAAATCCGGAAACCACCACGGGCGGCCGCGCACTCAAGTTTTATTCGTCGGTGCGGGTGGACATCCGCCGCATCGCGGCGATTAAAGAAGGCGACGTAGTTACCGGATCACGTACGAAAGTAAAAGTGGTAAAGAACAAAGTCGCCGCGCCCTTCCGCGAAGCCGAGTTCGACATCATGTATGGCGAGGGCATCTCCCGCGAAGGTGATCTCATTGATATCGCTGTAAACCACAATCTGCTGGAGAAGTCGGGATCCTGGTTCAGCTATAAGGGCGAGCGCATCGGACAGGGCCGCGAGAATGCCCGCCAGTTCCTCAAGGACAACAAAGAAGTCTATGCCAAGCTGGAAAATGAAGTGCGCAAAGAACTCGGACTGATTCCAGCGACCGCCGCGCCAGCACAAGCGCCAGCCCCGCAAACCGCGCGTGTCACTACTATGCCCAGCGCTGTTCCTGAGCCCGCGAAAGTGCCGGCAGCTCGGCGTTAGGAATTTCAAGTCATCGAGCCAGGCGAGGAAGCCGGTTTGGTGGACGTACCGTGCCGGGGAGAACGCGGATCCGTCGCTTCGCTCGCCATGACATCTCTTCGAACCCTGAACACCGTACTCTTTAAACAGCAATTGCCATCCCCGTACCCTCCGCATAGAATCTTTATTTAGTTTCGACTGCAACCCGCGCCGCTCACTTTATAAAAAGAGGAAGATTGAAGAAAGTCATAGCGATATATCCGGGTTCGTTCGATCCCCCTACCAACGGGCATCTGGATTTAATCGAGCGGGGAAGCAAAATTTTCGACGAACTGGTAGTGGCCATCCTGCGAAACCCTGAGAAACATCCGTTATTCAGCCTGGGAGAGCGGCGGGCGATGCTGGAGGCGTTGATTGCCGGGGTCAGGAATGTGCGCGTCGACATCTTCGACGGGCTTACGGTGGATTACGCCGCCAGGGTAAAAGCCAGTGCGGTTCTGCGCGGCATTCGCGCTCTCAGCGACTATGAATACGAATTGCAGATGGCACTCATGAATCGCAAACTGAACCCCGCTCTGGAAACTGTATTCATGATGCCCGCCGAACAGTATTCTTATTTAAGTTCCCGGCTGGTGCGTGAGGTCGCGCAACTGGGAGGATCGATCAGAGACCTGGTCCCGGCAATGGTGGAACAGAAATTGCGAGAGAAACTGGATCCGGCGGTAAAGTTAGAGCATGCCAGAGAGCGCAGAACGAAAACAGGAAAAAGAGAATGACCCCAGTCACGGAAGCAATCCCGGCAGTGAGACTTACAGAACGGATTAACCGCATAGAGCCCTCCGCCACCATGGCAGTGGTGGCCGAAGCTGACAAACTCCGCCAGCAGGGCATCGACGTTGTGGACTTTGGCGCCGGCGAGCCGCACTTCAGCACACCGCAGCACATTAAAGATGCGGCCATTGAGGCAATTCGCGGCAATTTCAGCAAGTACACGGCCGTGGGTGGAACCACCGAACTGAAAGATGCCATTATCCAACGTCACGCTGCGGACTTCCAATCTGAGTATCGCCTGGAAGAGGTAACTGCGTCGGTGGGTGGAAAGCATGGATTGTTCAACGCCATCCAGGTGCTGGTCGAGCACGGCGACGAAGTCATCCTTCCAGTCCCTTACTGGGTTTCGTTTAAGGACATTGTGGGTTACGCGGGTGGTAAATGCGTTTTGCTCGAGTCCGATGAGGCCCTGGGATTTCGGATTACGGCGCCATTGGTCGAGCGTCTTGTCACACCGCGAACCAAGCTGATCATTCTGAATTCGCCCGCCAATCCATCCGGCGCCGTGATGTCGCCGCAAGACCTGACCGAAGTTATGAGGCTCGCGGCGCAGCGCGGTATCTGGGTAATTTCGGATGAGTGCTATGTGTATCTGAGCTATACCGGTCAGCGTTTTTCGGTGGGTTCATTGCGCGAATATCGTGACCGCCTGGTGGTCGTGGGATCGCTTTCGAAGACCTATGCCATGACCGGCTGGCGGTTAGGTTATGCCCTGGGGCCGGCGGCCATAATCAGCGCAATGCAAAAATTGCAAAGCCAGTCGACTTCCAATCCGACTTCGTTTGTGCAAAAGGGCGCAATTGCCGCGCTTAAGGGTCCGCAGCAGTGCGTGGAGGACATGAGGCTCGAGTATATCCAGCTGCGTGATCATGTCGTGAAAGGTCTGCGCTCGATCTCAGGAATCCGGTGCACGCTTCCGGAAGGCGCGTTCTATGCATATCCTAATATTGCATCTTTCTTCGGGCGTGGTGGCGTGAAGACCGCGTCGGACGTGGCCGGAAAATTGCTGCGCGAGGCGCATGTCGCGACCGTACCGGGCGAAGGATTTGGAACTCGAGACCATATTCGAGTGTCTTATGCCGCGTCCAGGGTCGAGCTCGATCGCGGGCTCGAACGCATGCGCAAGTTCCTGAGCGCGTTGTAGGCGGCCGAAACATAATTCCCTTGTCATCCTTCGCGGAACGGGCGACTGGGTTTGCCGGTATCTCACTGGCGCGGTTAGGACCCCAGTCGTTTTGCTCGAATGACAAGTCATTTTTCATCGTCGTCGAATGACGGACCTCTACCCACTCTTGATGCAGCCGGCATTTGACCCGCGCCCCTGGGGAGGGACCGATCTCTCCCCCATCTATCCCAATCATCGCTTTGAGGAAAAAATCGGCGAGGCCTGGTTAACTGGAGACGCGTGCCAGGTGGCCAATGGTCCGCTGCGAGGCAAGTCGCTGGCAGAGCTAAGTTCGCATTACCAGCACGAATTGGTAGGCAACGCAGCCAGAGATCTTGGCCGTTTTCCCTTGCTGGTGAAATTTCTCTTTCCAAACGAAAAGCTTTCAGTGCAGGTGCATCCCGATGACGAAGCCGCGCAACAAGCAGGGGAACCTTGGGGGAAAACCGAGTGCTGGTACGTAGCCCACGCCAAGCCGGGAGCACAGATCGCGCTCGGTCTCAAGCCGGGCGCCACCCGAGCTGAGTTCGAGAACGCGATTCATAAGAATCGCGCTGAGGAGTTGCTCAATTGGATCAATATATATCCTGGCGAAATGATTTACGTCGCGGCCGGAACAGTACATACTTTGGGCGCTGGAGCGATCCTGGTGGAGACCCAGCAACAGTCGGACACCACGTATCGTCTGTACGATTATGGACGACCGCGCGAATTGCATCTGACAAGGGGCATGGCCGCCATAAAAGATAAAGTCGCATCAGGAAAAGTGATTCGGCCCGCACCTTTGTCCATCAACGGCGCCGGAAGCCGGCAGGCGCAATTGATTGCTGCACCATACTTCATGGTCGACATGTTCGAATTGAAGGAGGCCCATGTTTTCGGAACGCAGGATGCAACCGGAAAACATTCAGTTCAGATCATGGTAGCAATCGACGGCTGCGGCATAGTTGAAGTTCCAGGGACGGAACCGGTCACCATGGCAAAAGGCGACGCGGTGGTAGTGCCGGCATGTATTGGGGAATTTCGCGTGTGTCCGCAGTGGAGAGTGGAATTTCTTAAGTCGGCGGTGCCGGGTGGCTTGTTGCCAGAACCGGCGACAAGGCTGTAGAACGGACTTCAGAATGAGCATTTCAGGATTCGGAGCTGGCCCCTAGATCTGACATCATCTATCTGAACTCTGAATCTCTCTGAACTCTGACCTTAGATCCCTTGCGTAATGCACACTTCCATCCCGTAATCCTTGCTGGGGGGCGCGGCACGCGCTTCTGGCCGCTTAGCCGCAAACGTCGAGCGAAACAGCTGCTGGCGTTAAATGGAAAGCACACCATGATCCAACAGACGGTGGCGCGCCTCCTTCCGCTGGCTTCACTCAAACGCTTCTGGGTCATAACCAATGAAGATCTGCGTCGCGAAGTTGGCCGGCAGCTGCCGCGGCTGAGCAAGTCTCAGATCGTTGCCGAGCCGGTTGGCCGAAATACAGCGCCCGCGATTGGACTGGCGGCATTCATTCTGTTACGTAGCGATCCTGATGCAATCATCGGCATGTTTCCTTCCGACCACGTGGTAGACGACGAAAAGAGCTTTCGCCAGATTCTGGCCAAGGGCATTGATATTGCAAACGCCGGACAGAACATTGTGGTGCTGGGCATCCGGCCGACAAGAGCCGAGACCGGTTACGGGTATATCCAGACTGGTAACAAGAGCGGTGACGCACTGCGTGTTCGTCGCTTCACCGAAAAACCTGACGCCGAACGGGCCGCTGAATTTTTAAAGTCCGGCAACTATTTCTGGAACAGCGGAATGTTCCTGTGGAGCGCTCGAACGCTGGCTGACGCTTTACGCGAGCACGTACCCGGTACAGCGCTGTTGCTGGAAAAAATTGCTGCCGCGTTCGGCACACGAAAATTCGCCGCAATATTCCATCGCCTCTACCCTGGTTGTGAAAACGTTAGTATCGACTATGCGGTGCTGGAACCAAGATCCACCAAAGGAGAGCAGCACTCCAATATTTTCTGTATACCGGCGGACTTTGGCTGGAACGACCTCGGATCATGGAGCTCGTTGCATGAACATCGTGTTA
>CATPBY010000532.1 GCA_955652845.1 uncultured Terriglobales bacterium
CCTCTCCGTCCACCCTCATTACGGAACGATCGATGATTTCAAAACATTTCTGGAGGCGGCCCACCAACGCAAGCTTCGAGTGATCATGGAGATGGTGCTGAACCATACCTCGGACCAGCACCCCTGGTTCCAGGAATCTCGCAGTTCGGCCATCAATCCGCGGCGGGACTGGTACGTATGGAGCGACACCGACACCCGCTATCGCGGGGCTCGCATCATTTTCATCGATACCGAGCTATCCAATTGGGCGTGGGATCCGGTTTCGAAAGCCTATTACTGGCACCGGTTTTTCAGCCACCAGCCCGACCTGAACTACGACAATCCGGCGGTTCGGGAAGAGATGTGGAACATGATGAAGTTCTGGCTGGAGATGGGGATCGACGGCTTCCGGCTCGACGCCATCCCTTATCTGGTCGAACGTGAGGGGACAAACTGCGAAAACCTTCCGGAGACGCACGCGGTTATCAAAGACTATCGCGCCCGCATCGATCAGCAGTTTCCCGGCAGGATGTTATTGGCCGAAGCCAACCAGTGGCCCGCCGATCTTCGTCCATATTTTGGCGAGGGCGATGAATTTCACATGGCGTTCCATTTCCCGCTCATGCCCAGAATGTTTATGGGCCTGAAGCTGGAAGACCGCAAACCGATCACTGAAATTCTGCAGCAGACGCCCTCGATTCCCGACAACTGCCAGTGGTGCCTGTTCCTCCGCAATCATGATGAGCTCACCTTGGAAATGGTGACAGACATGGAACGGGACTACATGTATGACGAGTATGCGCGGGACAAGAGCATGCGCCTGAATCTCGGCATCCGGCGAAGGCTCGCGCCTTTGCTCGACAATGACCGCAGGCGCATCGAGCTGATGAACGGGATGCTGATGTCCCTACCCGGAACGCCGATCATCTACTACGGCGACGAAATCGGCATGGGAGATAACGTCAAACTCGGCGACCGCAACGGTGTGCGGACGCCTATGCAATGGAATGGAGGCTGGAACGGGGGATTTTCTGCCGCGGATCCGGAGAGCCTTTATGCGCCGCTGCTGTTGAATCCGGTATACGGATTTCAGGCAGTAAATGTGCTGTCGCAAAAGCGATTCGAGCATTCGCTGTTTTCCTGGACCAAACACTTAATCAGCGTTCGTAAGTCGATGCCGGTGTTTGGCCGGGGATCGATCGAGTTCCTTTACCCGGCCAACCACAGGGTGCTGGCCTACGTACGCCAGTTGGGGAAGGACAGCATCCTGGTGGTGAATAATCTTTCAAATTCGGCACAAGCTGTGGAACTCGATCTGCGGCGCTACAAAGGCAATATTCTGATCGAGATGTTTGGCAGGAATATTTTTCCGCGTGTCGGAGAACTGCCCTATCTTCTGACTATGGGGCCGTACCAGTTTTACTGGTTCCGCTTGCGAAGAATCTGACGGAAACTGGAACACAGCAGGTCTAACTGGAGGGTTAGTTTGGCGGAAGAAAGCGTTCTGACGGATGATTTCCTTCGCGAGCTGATCAATGTCGGACAAGTGGACGTCCTGATTGGGATCCCCACTTACAACGACGCGGAGACCGTCGGCCAGGTAGTGCAAACTCTTCGTGCGGGACTTTTGCGATACTTCCCCCGTCACCGGGCTGTGATCATCAATGCGGATGGCGGCTCGAAAGACGCCACCCAGGACCTGGTGCGGGCTGCTTCCATCAGTGATCTGCAGCATGGGCCGAACCTTCATACCTTGCGTACATTGCACTGCATCAGCACGCAGTATCCGGGAGGGCCGGCGCGCGGAACCGCCCTGCATACCATTCTTGCGGCATCGGACCTGTTGCGCGCGAGTTGTTGTGCGGTGATTTCGGCGGATTCTTCCAACTTTCAGGCGGAATGGATTGAGTCGTTGCTTCGTCCGGTCTGCCATGACAACTTTGATCTGGTCACCCCCGTCTATCGCCGCCATAAATTTGACGGGCTGCTGGTGCGCAATCTCTTGTATCCCATGACCCGCGCTATCTACTCGCGGCGAATCAGAGAACCGTATCCCGCGGAATTCGCGTTCTCCGGACGTCTCGCCGGACATTTTCTTGCACAGGATATCTGGTCCCAGGATGTGGGCCGCGCGGGTACGGAGTTCTATTTCACCATCTCGGCGATTACCGGCGGCTTCCGCGTCGCCCAGAGCTTCATGGGTGACAAACCACATACGGAGCGCGCAGCGCCCGACCTGGTTCCTGCCATGCGGCGGACTGCGGGTGTACTGTTCTGGTCGCTGGATCAGAATTTTTCCGTGTGGAATTCGAATATGGACTCTCAGCCGGTCCCCACCATTGGACCGGAGCACGAAATTAGCCTGGAGCCCCTACGGGTGAGCCGCAAGCGATTGCATCAGATGTTCGTGCGCGGCGTGGCCGAGCTGACGCCTGTCCTGAAGTCCATCCTGTCGACGGACACTCTGGCTGAACTGGAGCGTGCGGCTGCAGTTTCAGAAGACGATTTCTGCTACTCCAACGAGTCCTGGGTGCGGACTATTTACGAGTTTGCCGCCGCCTATCATAAGAGCGTAATCAGTCGCGACCATATCGTCCAGGCGCTGGTGCCTCTCTATCGCGGGAGAGCACATACTTTTCTGGCCGAAAACCGTGAGGTCTCCGCTGACGAGGTTGAATCGAATGTCGAAACTCTCTGTCTGACGTTTGAGCGAATGAAGCCGAACCTGCTCAGCATGTGGGACGGAGGAAAGTGAGGACAAAATGTGGGACACGATTGTCGGCGAATTGATTCAGGCCACCCGTGAAACCTGGCATGGCGTTTTGCATTTCCTGCCACGATTGATGGGCATGCTGGTGGTTGTGCTGCTGGGCTGGCTGATTGCCTATCTCCTGAAATCGGTCTTGCGCAGCATTTTGCGGCTGGCCAGGTTCGATCGCTTATCCGAGCACTGGGGCGCCAGCGAGTTACTTAACAAAGCAGCTTTGCCCTCATCCAGCGAACTACTGAGCCGCTTTGTATTCTGGATTGCATGGTTGGGGTTCATCCTGGTAGGGGTCCGTGCGCTCGAAATCGTAGGGCTGCAGGAACCGATCGCCAAGTTTTTTGGGTTTTTACCCAGACTGTTCGCGGCGCTGTTTGTTTTCTTCTTCGGATTGCTGGCAGCGAGTTTTTTTTCCCGAGCGGCATTGCTGGCTGCGGTGAACGCGGATCTGCCGTCGCCCCGCCTGGTAAGCACCACCATCAGAACCCTGATCATTATTTTCTCTATGTCGGTGGGCTTCGAGGAACTTGGCCTTGGAGAGCACACCGTGCTTGTGGCCTTTGCTATCGTCTTCGGGGCGTTGATGCTTGGTCTGGCCCTGGCCTTCGGTTTGGGCGGGCGCGACCTGGCCCGTCGATACCTGGAGAGAAGATTTGTCCGTGAGCGCAAGGAAGAGAAGGAAGACGAGCTGTCGCCGCTTTGACTCGTAGCCTCAGCCCGTGGCCACGATCAGCGGGGATGTTCAGGCTAAGCGCATAAACCCTTCGCCCTTAACATGATTGCAGGGATTATCTCCTCAGAATTCTTGCCCGGCAGGTTACGAAGGGCATTATTTTGGCGAAGCAGACTGCATGGAAGCAGCATCAAAGGAGATATACTGGATCGGCTACGCTGAGAAGTGAATTCCCTTCAAAGAAGACTAAAACGATGTCAATGAAGACCAAAGTCGTAATTCTCGTTTGCTCGGCGCTGGTTTTGCTGTTCATGGTTGCGGGTGGCCTGGATGGCGTTCGCGCCTCCAGCAACGACGGGGCATACCGCCAGCTTCAGGTATACAGCGAAGTGCTGGCGCGAGTGCGCAGCGAGTATGTCGAGGAACCGAATATTCCGGCTGTGACCGATGGCGCATTGCATGGGCTGCTGGAGTCATTGGACGCTAACTCAAGCTATCTCAGCCCGGCCGAGTACAAGGAATATAAATCGCACCGGACAGAGGCCAAGGGCGAAATCGGCGCGGCGGTTTCGAAGCGCTTCGGATACGCCGCAGTAGTTTCTGTCGTCCCCGGGGGGCCGTCGGATAAGGCAGGGATCGAAGCAACCGATATTATTGAAGCCATTGAAGGAAAGAGTACCCGGGAGATGTCGCTTGCTGAAGTCCACAATCTGCTCGAAGGGCAGCCTGGTTCGAACGTCAGCGTGTCGGTGGTGAGGGCTCGCCGGGCTGAACCGCAAAAGATTGTCATCACCCGCGACATCGTTACCATTCCTCCGGTCGCCGATAAGATGGTAGATGAGGGCATTGCCGATATTCGGGTGGACGGTTTCTCCAAGGGCAAGACGCTGGAAATCGCGAACAAAGTAAAGGCGCTGCAAAAATCAGGGGCAAAGAAGCTGATCCTTGATCTGCGAAATTGCGCCGAAGGCGACGAAGCTGAAGGGATTTCCACCGCCAATCTGTTTTTGAATCACGGAACAATCACCTATCTGCAAGGTCAGAAATATCCCCGTCAGGCCTTCAACGCCGATCCCTCCAAAGCCATTACCAATCTTCCCCTGGTGGTGATGGTAAACAAGAGTACGGCGGGAGCGGCCGAGGTGGTGGCCGCCGCAATTCTGGAAAATGCCCGCGGCGATGTAGTTGGAGACAAGACCTTCGGTGATGGATCGGTACAGAAAGTGATCGAATTACCGGATGGATCGGCGCTGATCCTCTCCGTCGCCAAGTATTACTCGCCCGGCGGAAAGGCGATCCAGGACGCTGCGGTAACTCCAAATATACTGGCGGCGGATGCCGACGACGGGGCCGCGCTTCCGGATGATGAGCAGGAAACTGCTCCGGCAGATGACACCACCAAGAAGCAGCCTCCACAGCAGGATGACCAGTTGCGTAAGGCCATTCAGGTCCTGAAGAGCCGGCCAAGTTAGATTGAGAGCATTACTGGTAAATCTTGATCGCGCGTTCTTCGGACGCGCGATTTTGGTTTTGAACGCCGTTTGCTTGTGCGCCCTGGGGTTGGTATCGACCCGGCGCAAAGGGCCGCGGCACATCCTAAACCACTGCTGCTATCCTAAAGTCAATTTCTGATGCCATACGTCTTTCAGGAACAGGCGCCGGTGGAAGCCACCAACCGGAAGATGGTCAGCCGTGTGCTCATCGGGCTGCTTGTGTTCGCTTCTGCTCTCGCGGGCGCGACCGGAGGCCTCCTGCTTGTCTATTCCACTGACCTGCCGCAGATCCAGCAGCTGGAACACTATCGCCCCAGTTCCATCACCGAACTTTATGACGACCAGGGTCGCATTATCGGTTCCTTCGCGCTGCAGCGCCGGGTGGTAGCCGCTTACGAAGACTACCCTCCGGTGTTGCGCGAAGCTCTTATTTCGATCGAAGACAAGAATTTCTATCGTCATTCGGGCATTAATTTCTGGCGTATCGCGGGAGCGGCATATCGCGACATTCAATCCCGCGGGAAGGTGCAGGGCGCATCTACGCTTACCATGCAGCTGGCGCGCAATCTGTTTTTGTCGCCCGACCGTTCATTTCATCGCAAAATCCAAGAGGCGTTGTTGGCAGTACAGATTGAGCGCCGCTTCACCAAGCCGCAGATCTTCACTCTTTATGCGAATCAGATTTATCTCGGTCATGGGGTGTACGGATTTGAAGCTGCTTCGCAATTCTATTTCAGCAAGCCTGCCAAAGACCTTTCTCTGGATCAGGCTGCGATGCTTGCCGGGTTGCCCAAATCACCCAGCTACTATTCTCCCATCGCCCATCCGGAACGCGCGCTGAAGCGGCGCAATCTCGTCATCAATTCGATGCTTGAGGACGGAAGGATAACCGCGCAGCAAGCCACCGCCAGCCGAAATCTCCCAATCGAATTGAAGCTGCAGCACGATCCCAACCCTTTGGCGCCTCATTTTGTGGAGGAAATCCGGCATTACCTGGAAAACAAGTATGGAAGTGATCAGGTTCACCAGGGGGGATTGCGCGTCTACACCTCGCTCGATATGGATCTGCAACGCGCCGCCAACCGCGCTGTGCTGGAAGGCCTGGCCGCATATGAGCGACGCCACGGCTGGAAAGGCCACCTGGAGAATGTATTGACTACAGAAACTACGCTGGCTAACTTCCAGCATCCCGATTGGGACGAGGAACCCGAGGTCAGTTCCTACTTACACGCGTTGGTGAAATCAGTCTCACCAGGCTCCGCGACCGTCAGGTTCGGGCGCTACACCTCGCCGATTACCTCCGCTGATGCGTCATGGACACGCCGCAGGCTGCAGGACATCCTCAAGCCCGGCGACATCGTCTATGTGAAAATTCTGTCTTTGTCGCCCGAGGGCAAGGCGCGGGTTACCCTGGAGCAGGACTCCGGAGCGCAAGGGGCATTGGTCGCCATTGATAACCCCAGCGGCGGCATCAAGGCAATGGTGGGAGGTCGAGATTTTAACGAGTCCAAATTCAACCGCGCCACCCAAGCGGAACGACAGGCAGGATCCTCGTTCAAGCCATACGTATACACCGCGGCCATCGATCGGGGCGCCAAGCCAGATGACACCATCCTGGACGCGCCGGCGACCTTCCAAACTTCCTCGGGCCCATACATTCCACATAATTATGACGAGAAGTTCGAAGGCACCATCACGCTGCGGCGGGCGCTGGCACAATCGCGCAATATACCCGCTTTGAAGCTGGCAGATACTCTCGGAATCAAGACAGTGATCGAATATGCCCATCGCTTTGGAATTACTTCGAACCTCCGGCCCTACCTGCCGGTCGCCATCGGTGCCGCCGAGGTAACGCCGCTGGAGCAGACTTCCGGGTATAGCGTTTTCCCCAACGACGGAGTACGTATTGCGCCGCGATACATCACTAAAGTGACCGACTATCAGGGCCGAGTGCTGGAGGAAGATTTCCCCGACGTCAAAGACGCGATTAGCGCCCGCACGGCGCGTATCATGACATCGATGCTGCAGGAGGTTGTGCTGCATGGGACTGCGATCGCGGCCTCATCGATGAACTACCCGCTGGCCGGGAAAACCGGCACTACCAACGACTTTACCGACGCCTGGTTTGTGGGCTTTTCTCCTTTGCTGACTTGTGGAGTGTGGATAGGATACGACGAGAAAAAATCATTGGGAGCGAAAGAGACCGGCGCCCACGCCGCCCTGCCCATCTGGATGGACTTTATGAAAGTCGCTCTGGCGGGAAAAGACCCGGGCGCATTCCAGCCGTTGCCGGACCTGGCGCCGAATCCAGTTGCCGCTACTGTCGACACGCCTGATGCTGCGCCGGCAGCGGAAGAAGCACACTAGAAGTCCAGGCACCCTCGACTTCAACCGTTCACTGCTCTGCGTTCGGGCTCAGGATTCTGCTGCTCCCTGCGGATCTTTGCCACTATTAATCGTATCTCGTCAAAGGTGACTTCTGGCGGCAACGCGTCTTTGACAGGCTTTAGCCGCTGGACGCCCAGGCGGGCACAAACCTCCTCGATCATTGCTTGTTTGCCCGCGTCAACCCACCCGTTCTGGAAATCCAGCCCTCCCCGTTCCACCAGGCTGGCGACCATGCTCACTACCGTCGTGATCTGTCTTCCCCGAGTTCTTGCAATCTGCGCGAAGCTGCATCCCTGGGCCAGCAGTTTAAGGGTTTCGTCGGCGGGCTTGGATTGCTTACCCGGCAATGCAGCAGCCCGAGCGCCTTGTTGAAATCGGCGCAGGGCGTGCAAAATTTCCTCGCCGTACATTGCGGCTTTGCGCTCGCCGAAGCCGGAGATGGAAAGAAGTTCGGCAATCGAGCCTGGTCTTTTTCGGCAGACCTCCTCCAGCGACGTGTCATGCATAACCATGAAGGCTGCGGCACCATGTTCGCGCGCCGTTTCTCGACGCCAGTGGCGAAGATACTCCCTTAGCTCGGGGTCTACGTCAGTAGCCGGCGACGCTTTTTCGGCTTTTTGCGTGAGATTCGGCCGTCGCCCGGGAAGCGCGCTTGCAGAGTCGGCCACAAATCCCGTTTGACTTTCCGCGAGAGCTTTCAATAGCCAGTCGGATTCGCACCCGCAAGCATCGCAAGAGTCGCACGAGTTACACTTGAGGCTCTCCCCGAAATGCAGACAGATCTGGCGATGCCGGCATTCTTTCGAATCCACGAACCGGCGTATTTCGTGATAGCGCTGCCAGGCTCGCTCTTTCTCTGCTGGATCACTAATCTGGCCGATAAAATGGGCCAGCAAACCGGCATCTCGTTTCTGCCAGAGCAGAATGCAATCGGCGGGATTTCCGTCGCGGCCGGCGCGCCCCGCCTCCTGGTAATACTGTTCGATCGATTTCGGCAGTGAGAGATGAATCACCGCCCGCACCGACGGTTTATTGATGCCTAGCCCGAAGGCGATAGTCCCCACCAGCACCCGCACTTCATCGGACATCCAGCGCTCCTGATTGCGCCGTCTCTCGTCCGCATCCATTTTGCCGTGATATCCGATTGCGGGGATGCCTTGTTCTGCGAGAAAGTCGACCGTCTCTTCCACCCTCGCGATAGTCGGAGCGTAGACGATGACGTTGCTCCCCGCGTAGTTTCCCAACGCTCGCAGAAGTAAACCCGGTTCGGTGTCTCCATTACATTGCCGCACAAGATAACGGAGGTTCGGTCGATAGAAACTGGCAATGTATTTGTCCGGAGCGCTCAGTTGCAGCTGACGAAGAATGTCGTGCCGCACTCGCCGGGTCGCGCTGGCAGTAAAGGCGGCAATCGGGCATCTGGGGAAATTGACGCGCAGAGAACTCAGTTGACGGTATTCCGGACGAAATTCGTGTCCCCACTCTGAGATGCAGTGCGCCTCATCTATGGCGAAAAATGTGATTGGGAGGCGTCGCAACCAGCCGATGGTGTCGGGGCGCGACAACCTTTCCGGGGAAAAGTACAAGAGGCGGTAGTCGCCTTCAGAGGCTTTGCGAGTCACCACGGATTGCTGAGCGGCGCTGAGGGAACTGTTGAGTACCGCAGCGGGAATCCCCATTTCCTCTAATTGGGCCGCCTGGTCCTGCATCAGGGCGATCAACGGCGAAATGACTAATGCCGTTTTTCCCAGTACCAGAGCGGGCAACTGGTAACAAAGCGACTTGCCTCCGCCAGTAGGCATCACCACGCAGCTGTCGCGCCCGTCTAACAGGCTTCTTATGACCCGCTCCTGCAGGGGACGGAATGAACTGTATCCCCAGTACCGCCGCAGCGGAGTCAGGAGATCAATTTCCGGGCTCATTTCAACAGTATAGGTGGGCGCCATAAGGATATGGTGGCGAAGCGGCGATATAGTGGAATCAGCCAGTCTGATTCAAAAAAACTGACGGGCGAATTCCTGGGACACGTGCCGCCTCAACCAGACGTCAGAGCTATAATCGTCTCGCCATGAGGTCCTTGTTCCGCCTGGTTCTGCTGGGTCTGATGCTGATAGTCGTGGCGCTGGTCTCGGCGCTCACCGCTATGCGCTTGGCTATCCACGGAAGCGAAGTAGCCGTTCCCAATCTGGTGGGCAAGACTCCCTCCGAGGCCCAGAGAATTGCCGAGCAAAACGAACTGCAGGTGCAAGTTGAGCAGCAGTATTACAGTCCCAATGTCCCGGAAGGAAGAATCCTGTCGCAACTTCCGTCGCCTGGCATGCAAGTTCGCCGGGGCTGGCAGATTCGAGTAGCGCAGAGCCTGGGGCCTCAGCGGGTGGAGATTCCAAACGTGCTCGGGCAGAGTGAGCGTGCGGCTGACATCAACATTCGACGCCACGGTCTCGACGTCGGCGCCATCGCGCAACTGGTTCTTCCCGGAACGCCCGGAGATCAGGTGTTATCGCAGTCCCCGCCGCCCAATGCCAGCGGGGTTTCGGCGCCCAAGATCAGCCTGCTGGTGACCGATCCTGCGCAACCTCAGGCTTTCATCATGCCAAACTTTGTGGGCCAGCCGCTGAGCAGTGCAACCCTGGCTTTACAGGATGCGGGGATGCGCCTGGGAGTGGTCACTGTTTCGGGACAGGTTCCCGCGGCGGCCACGTCATCCTCCAGCGTGATTACGACCCAAATTCCAGCGCCGGGAGAAAAAGTAATAACAGGCACGGTGGTGAACTTCGAAGTTCGCTAAGACCTTGCCACGGATTGCGCCGATCGGCGCAGAACTACTGAGCCAGGCTGGTTTTTTTCAGGATAGCGACGAAAAAGCCGTCACAGGGATGGACGCCGGGAATCGTCCGCAAGTACGGTCCACTGGTAAGGGAATCTAGATCATTCCAAGCCAGCTCGCCTTCCGATCGGAGCCGTTCCAGTTCGTTTCGGCAATCGAGAATCTCAAAAGAGAGGTCAGCGGCAATCGCCTGCTCCACGACCTGCGAATTTTCCTCGGGCTCGAGGGAACAGGTCGAGTAAATTAGCCTGCCGCCGGCAATAACGTGTCTCATCGCCGCTTGCAGAATAGCCAGTTGCCGCACATGGAATTCGGCTGGCGCCTGCGGTCTGAGCCGCCACTTAATTTCTGGATTGCGGCCAACCGTTCCGGTTCCGGAACATGGAACATCGGC
Source organism: uncultured Terriglobales bacterium (assembly GCA_955652845.1). Classification (GTDB taxonomy): domain Bacteria; phylum Acidobacteriota; class Terriglobia; order Terriglobales; family Acidobacteriaceae; genus JABCYV01. The sequence continues at coordinate 10,519 of CATPBY010000532.1, forward strand.
CAGAACGCGATCGAAAAGAGTGCTGAAGGGGAGAGCGCCCACATCGGCATTCATCACTTGAACATTCCTGGCGGGAACCAGTCTCCGCAGAAGTCGGGCGCGGTGTGGATGCAACTCGACCGCAATGATACGGGAATGGGGGTTACGTTGCGCGATCATGCGTGTCTTTCCGCCCGGCGCTGCGCAACAATCCAGAATGTTCGACCCCTTCCCCACCAGCAAGGCCACAAGTTGTGACGCTTCGTCCTGAATGGCGACGCGGCCCTCGAGAAATGGACGAGCCCGGGTCAAATCACTTGACTGAACCCGGCGGGCTGACGTTAGCAGCCTGCCAGGTGTGAGTTGAATCCCGCTTTTCTTTAGTTCATCGTCGAGCCCATTTGCAAATGCGTCCTCGCCGAAACGAATTGCAGTTTCGGGCGTGCGTTGATCGAAATCGCAAATTTGCCCCGTAACATGATGACCGAATTCAGCAGTCCAGCGTTCGATCAACCATTGGGGATGGGCGGAGCGTTCGGCCAAATCCGCCGCTGATTTAGCGTCTGCGATCGCGGCGGCGCCGTGATTCGGGTGGCCAGCTTGAGACAACTTGCGTAACACGGCATTGGCAAAGGGCGTCGCCGAACGTTTTCGCGCCCGCTTGACCAATTCGAAGCTCTCATGGACCGCCGCGCGTGCCGGAATCCGGTCCAGAAAAATAAGCTGGTACGCCGCCAGACGCAGGGCAATCAGGACTTCGGCATCCAGAGTTCCCAGCTTCCGCGAGCCGGCCTGGGCAATATCGCGATCCAGCAACGACCGCCACCGAAGCACGCCCATTACCAGTTCGGTTGCAAGACCGTGATCCGCAGACGAAAGGTTCGCGTATGGCGACGCGTGCAGAAGTTCCGCAGCATACGCATCCTGCCGCTCAACTCTAAGCAGAATGTCGAACGCCGCGGCACGAGCAGGGGAAACAGGCATCAGTTCTCTTAATTTTCTGGGTCATCCCCAGCTGAGTCGAAGGAGCCTAGCCTCACTTTTAAACCCCGGTATGAGTAAAGATGTTTGACATTCTCCATCTCTCGGCACTGCATCTGTATACGCGAGCCCGGCGTGATAA
>CATPBY010000533.1 GCA_955652845.1 uncultured Terriglobales bacterium
AAAGCCGGCCTTTGGTGTTTTTGCGAAAGCGTAGAAATGCCCGGAAGCCTGCAGAAAAGGTCGGACGCCTTGAAACAAAATTACTCTTCCTTTACCCTCCAGGCCCATCGTTGGCGACGTACTGCTCCAGTGAATCAAGTTCCCGGGTCAGATCATCGATTCTCCATTCGAGGACGTTGCGTATGGAAAGCATCCCCAAGAGCTTGCCTGCGCCGTCGACGACGGGGAGGTGCCGGAAATGGCGCTCTACCATAATGGCTAGAGCTTCCCCGGGAGTAGTCGCCAGCGTTGCCAGCTCTACCGGGGTGGTCATCAACTCTGTCACTGGGGTTATTTTCGGATCCCGGCCGCTAAGCGCCATTTTGCGTAAGACGTCGCGTTCAGTGAAGATTCCCGCCACGCGCCCATTGCTGTCCACGACTCCCACGGCGCCTACACGGTGGTCCAGCATGAGATTGATGGCCTCAGCGACGTTTGCTTCAACCTCCACCGCAGCGACTTCCGAATCGCAAAGTTCCAGAACACTCAAAGCGTCCTCCTCTGGGAACAGCGCAATGCCTGGCGGCGTTCCCCCGCGATTTTGGCATTATGACGCGTGCCGATCCGCTGTCAAGAACATTGGTTATAAGATTTTTCTTTGCGTACTATCAATGATTAGCAAGCAGCTCCTCTATTTTGCTTCATTCTTAAAAACCTTCCCGTCTTTCATCACAAAGATCACAGTTCCCAGCGCCTTGATGTCGCGCAGGGGATCAGCGTTGACGGCAATGATATCCGCGTAGGCTCCGGGAGCAACCACACCGAGCTGCCCCTCCATGTCAAGCATTAATGCCGGCCGCGAAGTGGCGCTCTTGATGGCGTCCATGGGCGACATGCCCAGTTCCACCATGCGGGGGAATTCCTGCGCAATGGGTTCTGTCCAGGGCATTCCGCCGATGTCTGTACCAAACACAATTTTCACTCCCGCCTTCAAAGCTTTCTGAAAAGAAGGACCATGCACCGCGGCCCGCATGCGGTCGCGCTGGCCAGCGGGAGTGTCCGCCGGAGCCCAATCCATGTAATAAGGACTGAGCGTAGGACAATACCAGGTGCCTTGATGGACCATCTGCGTGATCTGCGCGTCGGTAATTTCCAGGCCGTGCTCAATAGAATCACAACCGCCGTCCAGGGCGCGTTGCAGTCCAATCCCGTTGTAAGCGTGACAGGCAACTTTGCGGTTCCAGCCGTGAGCTTCGTCCACGATGGCTTTCAGTTCTTCGAGGGTCAATGTGGGCTGGGAAACCAGTTCGCCATGTTTGCCTGTCCATGAACGGTGGGTCATGTAGACCTTGAGCCAGTCCGCGCCATGACTTAGTTGCTCGCGGGCAGCTTTGCGTGCCTCGACGGGGCCGTCGATAAGTTGCGCGCCCTTCGGCATGTCGAGCTCTGGGGCGTAGTCTTCCAGGTTGTATCCCCCAGTCGTCGAAATCGCCCGAGTGGCGACGAACAGGCGTGGGCCGGGTATGTAGCCACCTTCAATAGCCTGCTTAATGCCGATGTCACCGTAGCCAGCGCCTTCGGTTTCCACATCCCGCAGCGTAGTGAAGCCCTGCTCCAGCGCACGTCGTGCGGACACTGTGGCTCGAGCTGCGCGAAAAGCCAGCGGATATTTGAGGATGTTCGCGTCGTAGCCTCCCTGCGCCGGGTCCTCACCCTGCAGAAAGATGTGAGTGTGGGAATCAATTAGACCTGGCAGGACCGTGGCATGGGAGAAATCGATGACATTGGCGCCCTCAGAAATTTTTGCGGAACCGGCATCGGAGACACTTTCAATACGGTTACCGCGGACGATGATAACTTGGTCGCGCCGGGGCGTGTCTGATTTCCCGTCTATCAGCATGCCCGCGCGTATTACGGTTACCGGCTGCGGCGCGGTTGAAGATTCTTGCCCTGCCGCCAATCCAACCCATGCGTAAAACAACAGCACATACCACTCAATCTTCATGTGTCGTCCTTTGGAGTGCGCGATATTTTACGCTTCCTGGGAGGTAATCATTGCGTCTGCTTCAATCTCCAGGAGCATCTCGGGGGAGACCAGTGCGCTCACAGCTACCATGGTCGACGCCGGCCGGATATCACGGAAGACTTCGCCGTGAGCTCTGCCTACCGCCTCCCAATCCCCAATGCGGGTGAGAAATATTCGGGTTCGGACCACGTCTTTGAGGCTGGCGCCCGCTTTCTGCAGCGCCGAATCGATGTTCTTCAGCGTTTGCACCGCCTGGGCGTAAGCATCGCCCGCTCCGACAATCTTGCCATCCGGGCCCGTGGCCGTGGTTCCCGCCACATGAACTGACGCGCCTACCTTGACTGCACGTGAGTAACCGACAACCGGTTCCCAGGGTGTTCCTGTGGAGATGTTCTGTCGCCGCATGCCAATCCTCCTGCATCCGAATTGTAATAGCACGACGCAATTGGCAGCCGAGCTGGAGGTTTGCCAACAGAAAACCTTATGAGCTTTGGCGCTGTCTAAAGAAAAGGAAGGTTTTGTGCGCGACTTACAGAAGTCACTTGCCTTAGCGCTGAAGCTGGGGTAAATATGCGCACAGCGTGGGGAAAACCTGCCCCCGGCAAGGGTTTCCACGAGGTGATGACAGATGGTTCCGGAGACGCATCCGCTGCGGCAGCTGTTCGCTGAACTGGTGGGGCGGCATTATGCCGAGGAAATTGGCATTCGTGATCCGCAAATCGTGGCTTATGTTGCCAGCCTGATGGCAGAGTTCTGCGATGTAGAGCAATTGTTCAAGATCCGCAATGCGGCGGGACAGCCATTGACGGATGTTGGCGAGATGCTGCTGGAATCTGATCCCGTATTCGGCCCGGCGCCTTCCTTTGATCGCGAACGGCAGGTTCGCAAGCACATCGGCGATTACACGCTCTTCTTCGCCGGCATGTTCCCCGAAAGCATTAATCATTTTCGATTACGCCGTCAGCGGCTGGAAAACTTCATCGAATGGATGAAAGCCGGCAAAGAGAGTTACTACATTGTTTCCAAGTTTGAGCACTTCGAGTACACCAAAGTGGCTCCGCTGTTTGCCAGTCTTTCCCGGAATTTCGAGCAATGCGTCTACGGCCTCAACCGGGTGAAAAGTGATCTGCAGGAAATGCAGCATCCCGTAGTGCGGCGTGCCGATGAGATTCTGATGTAGGGTTTCGAAGCTTAATTGCTTACGCTTTGCGATAAAAACTTAGCCTCGCGTCGCCTTGTTCAAGCTTGCGATAGCGGCGTAATGATCCAAAGCTTTCACCGGGATCGAATTTCTTTTGGTGTTCGGCAATCGCTACTCCGCCTGATCTGAGCAGGCAGGATTCTGCTGACACACGCAGCGTGCGCTCGTAGGCTTCCTCCTGGTGATAAGGTGGATCGAGAAAAATGAAATCCGCGGTGATATTTTCTGCTTCCAGCTTGCGCAGCGCGCAGGCGACGTCCAGTTTGAGGATTTGAAAGCCCGATTCCACGCCCAGCGACATCAGGTTTTTTCTCACCAACTGTACCGCGGCCCCGGATATCTCGACGAAATATACGGTGCCAGCGCCACGGCTCAGAGCTTCGATGCCGACGGCGCCAGTTCCAGCAAATAAATCCAGCCAGACCGTTCCCTCCAGCGCGGACGGATTTCCAGCGCTGAGGATGTCGAACAGAGTTTCGCGAAGGCGGTCAGCAGTGGGGCGGAGGTCCAAGCCGGGTAGCGAGCCAAGCCGGCGACTCCGATATTTTCCCCCAATCACCCGCATGGCAGTCCGCGAAAACGCCTTCCATCAGCGAAACATGAAACTATTGGTCCGCAGCACCTTTGATTGACCAAAGCGAATCCCAAGGCCGCGTGCTGGCGTCTAACTATATAGAATGTAGTAGCGAAAGGCTGCTTCAGGCCTGGTTATGAAGAACTGGTCGATATTGGTGGGGCGCATTTTCGCAGTAGAACTTCGCGTCCATCTGAGTTTCGCCTTCCTGTTGTTTTTTGTATGGCTTACTGAATCTGCGGCGCATGGAAGTGCCAGCGCAGTGCGCGGTCTGGTGTTGGTCGCCATCATCTTCGGCTGCGTGATCCTGCATGAACTGGGCCACGCGCTGGTCGGACGGCAGGCTGGTATTCGTCCGAAGGCGATCATTCTGTTGCCGATTGGCGGGGTCACTTTGCTGGACGAGACTCAACAGCCGCTGCAACCGGGAGCTTTGACCTGGAAGCGGGACATTCGCATCGCCTTAGCAGGGCCGCTGGTAAATTTTGCGATCGCTATTGCGGCCGGCGGCATTCTCGTCCTGGCGGCGCCGCAAGTCCGTCTGTGGGAGCGCCCTTACCTTGATTCAAGCAACCTGCCGCGCAGCCTGGTTTGGGCGAACCTGTGGCTCGCCGGATTCAATCTGCTGCCTGCGTATCCCATGGATGGCGGACGTGTGCTGCGAGCAGTGTTCAGCCGCAATATGGATCCGGTACGCGCGACTCGCCGCGCGGTTTCAATCGGACAAACTCTGGCTACCGTATTCATCTTTGCAGGCATGCTGCAATATATGCAAGGTGGAGGTTCGGCGAGCGCCTGGCTGGCCATGATCGGTTTTTTTCTGTTGCTGGCGGCCCAACTGGAAGAGCGCTCCGCGGTTTTCCAATCAGTGCTGGAGGCGGTGCACCTGGAAGACATCATGCTCACCGACTTCGCAACCCTTTCTCCAGCTGATACCTTGGAGGACGCTCTAGAAAAAGCGGTGCATTCCCTGCAGGACGATTTTCCAGTTATTCGCGGAAGTGACATGGTGGGAGTAATTTCGAAGCAGAAGATCCTCGAAGTTCTTCGCAAGGAAGGCAATGGGTACGTTCAGGCGGTCATGAACCGGATCTTTGAAGTGGCGCAGAAAAAAGAATCTCTCGCCTCGGCCTTTCGCAAGCTCACCGCCCGTAACTTGAGTATCATTCCGGTGGTCGAAGATCAGCGTCTGGTAGGAATTGTGACGCTGCAGAATCTAATGCATTCCATGGCATTGTTGGCGGAAAGTCGAAAGCTGCGCAAGCAAGCGCTCAATCCCTGAAATCAGCCACGCACCGTCGGGGTCAACCTGCAAGTCAGGCTTTCCTAGAACTTTATCACCAGACCGATCGCGGGCTCAGCCAGGTGCCCCTCCGATCCGGTGAACAGGTTCTGCACCCCAAAACTGGGCGCCTTGTAGAACAATCCGCGGTATTGCAGGCGCAGGGCCACGTTGGAAGACGCCGCAGTGCGCGAAATTATCGGGAGCATGGAGAAAATCTTGTAATCCAGACCAGCTCCATACAGAAACGCAGGCTGTATCTGTCGAATCGCCCCGATCGAGATCGGCACGTTATCGATCTGAGTATTGACCGGGTTGAACATCAGAACTCCGCCACCGCCAAACAGAAACGGTTCCAATTTGTCGCTTTGAAAAAAACTGAAGACGTATGCACCGGTAAATTCGCTGATAACGCTCTGAACCCGGTAACTGGTCACGCCCGACGCATAGTTCTGAGAGTTCTTTACGCGCGCATAGTTCACTTCCAGCGAACTTCGAGGACTGAAGCGGACCCGCGCTGTCGCCAGCACACCCCCCGCATTGGTTGGCGTAAGGATGGTCCCGTTTCCAGTCGACTGCTTGCTGATGGCTGCTGCTCCGTTCAGGCTGATGTCGTACCGGTTATCCTGGCCGCGACCGAGACCGGTGAAAAGGAGTAGAACGAGATTCAGGAGACCCGCTTTTCGTAGCATCAAATGCCCTCTCATCTTTTTCGCCAAGGTCAGGAAGAGAACTGTCCTGCTGCAACGACGTTCTAAAAAAGCCGGATCGCCTTAGCCAGCGCCACTGCCGGAATTTTTGCCAGCTCCGCCAACACTTCGTCCGACACTCCGCCATCCACGTGCACGACAGCGATGGCCTCGCGCGCCGTACCAGGCTTTCCATTGCCACTGCGGCGGCCCAAAGAAAAAGCAGCGATGTTGATCTTGTGCTGCCCCAGGATGGTGCCAACTCTGCCAATCACACCGGGCACATCACGGTTGCGCAGGTATATCAAATTGCGCTCAAGCGGGGCTTCAACATCAATTCCGTCGACGTGCAGAAGTCTCGGCGTATGCCCATGCAAAACAGCGCCCTTGACCAGGTATTCTTCAGCGCTGGTCTTCAGCAGTAGCGAGAGGACGCTGCCCGCCCCTCCGCTGGAGCTTTTGGGTTTGCGGGCTTCGCGGATGCGCAGTCCTCGCGACGATGCAATAGCTTCCGCGTTAACCAGATTCGCCTTTTCCTCCAGCGCTTCGTTGAGGATTCCCTTGATTGCCGCATTTCTGATCAGTTCCGTTTTCCATTCCGAAATCTGACCTGTGTAACGCAGAGAGATTTCTTCCAAAGTCCCTTCGCTGGCCTGAGCAACAAACGCGCCCAGCCTCTCTGCCAGCACAATGTAGGGTTGTAGTTCCAGATATTCATGGTGCGACACCGACGGGACATTCACCGCATTCTGGATGACGCCGTGCTTGAGGTACTCCTTTACCTGCAGCGCGATCTGGTATCCGACAGCCTCCTGAGCCTCGTAAGTAGAGCCGGCAATATGAGGGGTGAGAAGGACGCTGTCCATTGCAGTCAGCGGTGACCTTTTGAGCGGTTCCTGGGCAAAAACATCCAGGGCCGCTCCCGCCGCTTCCCCTTGTTTCAGAGCTCGAGCCAGCGCAGATTCATCCACCAGTTCGCCGCGCGCGCAATTTATCAACCGGACGCCGGGCTTCATCTTCTTTAGAGATGCGGCATTGATCATGTTTGCTGTTTGCGGCGTCAACCCGACATGCAAAGTCAGATAATCAGCGACAGCGTAAACCTCGTCCAGTTTGGCGATGCGGATGCCCTGCTCTTTAGCCACCAGGGTCGAAACGAAGGGGTCGTGGCCCACGACCTCCATATCGAACGCTCGGGCCCGGCGCGCCACTTCCATGCCGACTCGCCCCAGCCCGACTATGCCCAGAGTCTTGCCGCGAAGTTCGCTTCCCTGCAGTGATTTCTTTTCCCACTTGCCGTGATGCATCAATTCATTGGCGCGGCACAGGTGGCGCGCAAGGGCCAGCATCATCGCCAGAGTATGCTCGGCAACCGCAATAGCGTTGGCCCCGGGTGTATTCATCACCGCGATCCCCTGGCGGGTGGCGGCTTCAAGGTCGATGTTGTCGACGCCCACGCCGGCGCGTCCGATTACCCGCAGTTTGGGCGCATGACTCAGTAAATCAGCATTCACCTGCACCGCGGAACGCACAATCAAGGCGTCGGCTGCGGCGAGTTGCGCCGCCAGGTTTCCATCAATCTGATCGGATGTCATCACCGTCCAGCGGCGCTCGCGCAGCAAATCCACGGCAGCGGACGAGATTTTTTCAGCGATCACGACTTTCATATTCAGTTCTTCCTTTAGATGGACCGCAGTAGATCCTTTACTAAAAAATGACACACCGCTGACAACGCTAAATGTGAGGCTTCCTAGAATACTTCAAACGGTGGCGGCAATGGCCAACAGGAGATGGGGAATGAAAACAATTCTTGTTCTGGCACTCACAATCTCGGTTCTCGGATGCGGCGGGTACGGTTCCGGATCTGGTTCCGGCATGGGCGGCGGGGCCACTGCCCAAATCACCGGATTGATGCCCAATATGTCCAGTCCCGGGCAGGCATTTCAGTTGACCGTCGCAGGCAGCAACTTTACCAGCGGCTCGGTCATATATTGGGGAAGCACCCCCAAGAACACCACCTTTATGACCTCAGGACAACTCGTGGCGCCGCAAATCACTGCTGCCGACACAGCCTGCGCGAATCCGCCCTGCACGGTGGCGGTGTACGTTCGTACCAGCGGCGGGCGGTATGGCAGCGGCGTTAACTCAAATAGCATGAACTTTACGATCCAGTAAGCGGAGCAACTCGGGCGCCGACCGGTTGCTTTTTTGCCGCCGCCTGAGAGTAGACTTCCTGCGCCGCGCGCACTGCTGCGCCATAATTGATTGGCTTGGCCGTTACGGTGGCGAGCACCTGTTCCAATGCTGCCAGTATGCCCACGGTGTCGAGATAGTCGTAGTAGCCAAGGTGCGCGATGCGAAAAAGCTTTCCTTTCATCTCGCCTTGGCCGTTCGCTACCACCGCCGCGAATGACTCGCGAAATTCTTTCACAATGGCGCCGGAATCTACGCCGGTTGGGGATTGGATCGCAGTCAACGCCGCTGCCGGGGAGGATTCCGCGAAAAGCTTCAAGCCGAGCGACTTCGCCCCGGCGCGAGTCATCTCCGCCGCCAGTTCGGCATTGTTGACCAGCGCCCGTCGCCCAGCCTTGAGATCGCCGTCGCCCATCTGGCGAATAAATTCGAGCGCGGCGGCCAAACCTGCGAACAGGGAAGTCGCCGGCGTGTAGGACGACTCGCCTTTGGCGGCAGCTTTTCGTTCCTTGCGGAAATCGAAATAGTAGCGAGGGCACTTGGCGCTCTCCATTCGATTCCACGCCCGTTCGCTGACTGCACAGTAGGACAGGCCTGGCGGGATCATCAAAGCTTTCTGCGAGCCTCCGATGATGATGTCGATTCCCCATCCGTCCACATCAAAGTCAGTTGTACCAAGGCCGGTGATGGCATCCACCACCAGCATGGTCTGGTTGCCGGTTGCGCGCACCAGTTTCGCGATCGATTGTATGTCGTGTCGCGCCCCTGTCGAGCTCTCGGTCGCCTGCACGTACACCGCGCGAATTTCTGCAGTCAATTTCTGCCGGACTTCATCGAGCGAAAACGTTTCGCCATAGTCCGCGCTGACCAGTTCCACAACACAGCCGAAAGCTTTCGCCAGGTCGCGCCAGCGTTCGCCAAATTTTCCGGCGGTCAGAACCAGAACCTTGTCTCCAGGGGAAGTCAGGTTCGAGACCGAGCCTTCCATCACTCCCGTTCCGGAGGAGGAAAGCACCAGGACGTCGTTCGTGGTGCCGATAAACTCTTTCATGTCCGACAGGACGCGGGAAAACAAAGCGCGGAATTCGGCGGTGCGATGATGCATGGCGGAGGACGCCATCGCACTCTGCGCCGCAGGGAGCAGGGGAGTGGGCCCGGGAGTGAACAGCCGGTTCTTGCGCAACATGAGATCTCTAGTCTACCGGACAAGTGGCGCCGGCGAGAATCCTGCATCGTCCTCGAAACGAGTGAGGGGGGCGCCAAGCCCGCTATAATCTTCCCATGAGCCTTAGCGAGCAGATTCAGAAAGACATCACTGCTGCGATGAAGGCGCGGGACGAAGCGCGGCTTTCGACGCTGCGTATGGTCAAGACCGCGCTCAAAAATCGTGAGATCGAGAAGATGGCTCCGCTCGATGACAAAGAATCACAGCAGGTACTCAGCACCCTCATCAAGCAGCGGAAGGAGTCGGTCGAACAGTTCACTAAAGGCGGACGCCAGGAGATGGCGGACAAAGAAGCTGCCGAAATTACTCTGATTGAAACTTACATGCCCAAAGCGGCTGACGAAGCTGCAATTGTTGCAGGCGTGAAGTCTGTCATCGCTGAGATGGGGTCACCTGCCATGAAAGATATGGGCGCAGTGATGAAAAGGGCGATGGCGAAATTCAATGCAGCAGGAATGCGGGTGGATGGCAAAGTGGTCAGCGAAGCGGTCAAGAAGGAGTTGGCAGGGAAGTGATTCCGATGTCTGCGGACGCGATCGACGAGCCAATAGAATCGGTGACGACGAAGAAATATTTGTCGCGCCGGAAGTCGAGATGCATGCCCTCCAGCGCGACATAGTTACGAACTTCTACGCCGCCACTGCGACGTTATGGAAGGTCGAGGTAACCGCCTCAAACGTCTGTACCCTGGGCGTTCCATCGATCATTCTTTGGAATGTTTTCAGAACTTCCGGATAAATATTCGTGTTGTAGGCGTCTGCATTGGCCTTCTCCTCCCACAGGCTGATGGCAATAACATCCAGGCTGCCGGGATTCGACAACGTGATTTCTTCCTTGAAGCCCTTCTGCTTGCGCAGCAGGGGAAGAGTGTCGTTCTCAAAGGTGCGGGTGTAATCAGAAAGCATGTTCGATTTCAGATGAATGGAGACATTGCGTGCAAACATGAAACCTCCTAAAAGGTTGTTAGCGCTAAGGGGAGAGAACTTCAGATAGGCTGACTTAGTTCAGGGAACCTGAAAGAGGAGAGGAATGCTCACTCCATTTAGCTGCTGCACTTGAATGGCCCTACACCCCAAGCCGGCAACTTGTTGTTTCGATACGGCGAAGGCCAGGTCTGGCAGATTGTAGTCGGGCATTTTTGACGGCAACCGAGCACAAACGGCTTCATGAGGATGATCGGCTCCTCTGCAGCTCCCGGTACGCCTCGCTTTTGGAAATCCCCATCTCTTTGGCAATCTTCTTCAATGCGGCTTTTTCATCCAGCTTTTCCTCTGCCATGATCTGGGTAACTCGCTGGCGAACGGTAGGACGGACGGGCATGCCCGTCCCCACGCTAGAGCTCGTCCCCACACCAGTGGCGCTTTCTTCTCCTTTGCCAATCAATAGCGTGATCTCGCCTTTGACCTCGCCGCGTGCATTCAAAGTTTCCAGGATCTCAGCGGCATGCCCGCGCAGGAACTCTTCGTGAATTTTCGTGACTTCGCGCGCGATGACGATGTGCCGTTCCGGTCCCAGAATCTCGGCGATATCTGCCAGTGCATCCTTCACGCGATGCGGCGTCTCGTAGAAAACCTGGGTGCGCGGGGATGACTGGATGCTTTCTAGCACAGTCCTGCGGTGGCCGCGCTTGGCGGGCAAAAATCCGCTGAAGCGAAATGAGTCGGTGGGTAAGCCGCTGGCTACCAGCGCAGCCAGAAAGGCCGCCGCCCCCGGGATCGGCACCACCGGGACGCGATGCCGGATGGCCAGCGTGATCAACCGGAAGCCTGGATCAGAGATGCCTGGCATCCCCGCATCCGTCACCAGGGCGACGCGAGCGCCCCGTTCCAATTCCAGCACCAGTTCCGCGGCGCGGGTCATCTCATTGTGTTCGTGATAGCTGACAGTGCGGGTCGCGACGGCGTAATGATTGAGCAGTTTCTGAGTCTGGCGGGTATCTTCGCAGGCGATCAGGTCCGCTTCCTTCAATACTCGCAGCGCCCGCAGAGTGATGTCCTCCAGGTTCCCGATTGGCGTAGCGACCAGATAGAGCCCGGGCGCGAGAGCGTTACGATTCGCGGAAGCATCCCCGGCCGGCTTCATGAACGCGAGTCTAACAGAGCGAATTGCGTCGAATCTGCCTCACAAATTGACGTCTGTTAGCGCAATCCCTAAAATCAAAAAGAGCGAAAGCTTTACCTGACTTTCAGGAGTCCATGCCACTTTACGAATATCAATGCAAAAAATGCCATCACCGCTTTGAGCGGATCCAGAAGTTTTCCGATCCGCATGTAAAGAAATGCCCTGATTGCGGCGGTCCAGTTGAGCAAATGATCTCTGCTCCGGCGGTGCAGTTCAAGGGCTCGGGATTCTACGTCACTGACTATCCGAAACAATCTTCCGGTGACTCAGACGGCGCGTCGTCGAATGGCGACTCAGCCACCAAAGGGGAATCCGGAGCGAAGAAAGAAGAAAAATCCAAGCCCGACAGCTCTCAGAAGGGAGAGAAGTCGCCTAAGTCCGAGCGTTCCAGCAAGGCCGAGAGCTCCAGCCGGAAGGGCGAGAAGAAATAAGCGGCAACAATCCCCCTCTCTCCAACAC
>CATPBY010000534.1 GCA_955652845.1 uncultured Terriglobales bacterium
GGGATCACTCCCATGGGCGAGGCCAAAGATCCCCGGCGGGATGCCGCGTTTGCTCTGTACGCCGCCTTGATTACCTGTACGGCGCTATACGCCGCCATCCAGTTGGTGGTCTTCCGGACATTGCCCGATCCCGCACATAGCGAGCGCCCTCTGGCTGATGTCGCAGGACTCGTAATCGGGAGAGTAGGTCCGGCGCTGATCTCGATCGGAGCGCTGGTCTCGGTTTATGGATATCTCAGCGCCAACATGCTGGCAGTGCCGCGCATTACCTTCGCCCTCGGCGAGCGCGGAGATTTTCCTTCTGTTTTTGCGGCGATCCATCCCCGTTTTCATACCCCATACTTTTCGATACTTGTTTTTGCCGCACTCACCTGGCTCCTGGCGCTTCTCGGCAGTTTTTCGTGGAACGTATTGCTCTCCGCAGTGGCGCGATTGTTTTGCTACGGGTTGGTGTGCGCCTGCGTCCCGGTCTTGCGCCGGAAACAACCGGAAGCGGCCTGGTTTCGTCTTCCGTTGGGAACGCTCCTCGCTGGGTTGGGCAGCGGCTTTTGCCTGATTTTGATTGCCGGATATTGTGTGCAATCAGCACAGCAGGTCAATTGGGTGGGATCGCTGATTCTGGTGGCAACAATTCTTGCGGCTCTTCTCAATTGGCTGTGGGTGCGCAGAAAGCCTAAAGCTTCTTCCCATTGATTGTTGTCTTGGCGCCAATAAAGCTGCTAGGCTACGCCGTTCATGAAACCTCTATACTTCCTCCTCGTGCTCTTGCTGTGCGGAAAAGCTGAGATTTCTTCCGCGCAACAACCGGCCGCGCCGCCTTCACATTTTCTGACCGAGAACAACGTCGCTGTGCCCATGCGCGACGGTGTCATACTTCGCGCCGATGTTCTGCTGCAACATGCCGGGGGGCGTTTTCCTGTGCTGGTGTACCGAACGCCGTATGGAAAAGAGTTTGCGCTCCAGGACTATCCTATTTTTCAGCGCGCGCTGCAGCGCGGATACTCGGTCGTGGTCGAAGATGTGCGCGGGCGCTTCGCGTCGGATGGCGAGTTCAGGCCATACCAGAATGAAGGCCGTGATGGTTACGACACCATCGAGTGGGCGGCGCGCCAGCCCTGGTCGAATGGCGCCATCGGAACCTTCGGGCTCTCGTATCCTGGCGCGGTTCAGTGGTTGGCGGCGGTTGAGGATCCGCCGCACCTCAAGGCCATGGTACCGGCGATGACTTTCTCATCTCCGCAGAATTTTTTTTACGCCGGCGGAGTATGGGATATGTCCTGGATGGAATGGATCTGGAACAATATGGCGCCCGACGTGCGCGCCAAGAACAACCTTCCGGGCCCGAAAACCTACGATGAAGCTTCCGCCTCGTGGAATAAAGTCGCACCGAAGATGCTGAACACTCTGCCGCTGAATCAGCTGGAAGAATTGCGCGGCATCGCTCCTTATTATTATGACTGGCTCAGTCATCCGCCCGACGATCATTGGTGGGACTGGTGCGAGTTGCGCACCCGCTATGACCATGTGCATGCCGCTGTGTTGAACCTGTCCGCCTGGTATGACGACAACTATGGCCCCGAGGGCGCCACTACAAATTTTACTGGACTGTTAAAAGCTCGCACTGGGCAGGCGGATCCTAAAACCCATCTTCTCCTGGGACCATGGACACACGGCTCCGAGGAGACTGGACTAACGAAATCCGGCGAGCGCGAATTTGGCGCCGCAGCGGCCATCGATTATGACGAAGTCGTGCTCGGCTGGCTGGACCGTTACGTGCGCGGCATCGATAATGGCGTGGACAAACGCAAGCCCGCCCGCTACTTTGTCATGGGAGACAACCAGTGGCGCGACGCCGATGGGTGGCCTCCGTCTTCTATTGCGACCTCCTACTTCCTGACCAGCAAGCAGTCAGGCGAAAACGGCCTGTCGACAGAGGCCCCGCGCGGCCAGAATTCAATCAGTTCATTTGTTTCTGATCCTGCGCATCCCGTAGTGAATAAGTACGATACTTCCGGAGCTCATGATTACCGGGAGCTGGCAAAACGCGATGATGTCCTGGTTTTCGAGTCCGCCCCGATGCAGCGGGATACAGAAGTCACCGGCCACATCCGGGGGCAGATTTATCTTTCGTGCGATTGTCGTGACGCCGACCTCTGGGTGCGGCTGCTCGATGTCGCCCCCGACGGCACCGCCTTCAATCTGATGAGTCCGGGGCTGGATGTATTGCGCGCCAGCTATCGCGATCTGAAGCGTGGACGCCAATTGCTTACTCCGGGTGAAATCTACGAGCTGAATTTAACGAACTTAATCACCAGCAATGTTTTTCAGAAGGGTCATCGCATTGAGGTGCAGATTTCAGCTGAGTTTTTTCCCAACTTCTCGCGCAATCTGCACAGCGGAGAAATGGAAAGTGTTTCGTCAAAGATGCAGAAGGCGAACATCCGCATCTATCATGACGCCGAGCATCCCTCGCGGATTGTCTTACCTGTGGTGTCGCGATAGATAATGCTTAAACGCCGGCGTGAGCCTGCTGAGCGAAGTCGAAGGAGCGCCGCGCCGCACGTTATAATCCGCCGTCTGGCCAAAAGTGGAGGGCCCTTGTCCACTCAGAAATGGATTCGTCTGCTGCTTGCTTTTCTTACGGGCCCGCTCTTTCTATTGGCGCAGCGCGAACCGGTGCTCAAGCAGATCGACCTGCCGCATTCTTACTACTATCGCGAAATGTATCTGCCGCAGCTTACCGCTGGGCCGAGCTCAGTGGCTTGGACGCCCGACTCCCGCTCCCTGGTTTACTCGATGGCAGGCTCGCTGTGGCGGCAGAAAGTGGATTCCACAGCGGCTGAACAGATAACTGCCGGCCCCGGATACGACTATCAGCCGGATTGTTCATCTGACGGACGCTGGGTGGTGTATGCGTCCTATGCCAAGGACGCCATTGAATTGTGGGCCCTCGACCTCCAAGGCAAGCAGACGAGACAACTCACCTGGGGCGGCGCGGTTAATGTGGAGCCCCGATTTTCGCCCGATGGGAAGCGCATCGCGTTCGTGTCCACTTCTTATAAAGGGCATTTTCACATCTTTGTTGGCCAGTTTAAC
>CATPBY010000535.1 GCA_955652845.1 uncultured Terriglobales bacterium
ATTGCAGCGGCGTTATGCCAATTTCCTGTCCCATCGAAATGGCGGCAATGGAAACTCTGGACCAGCGGCTGGGGGGCTTGCTCAGGCCCTTGGTCTCACCCGGCAATTCGATTCCGGTCTGCTGTCCGAATCCGAACGCCCGGATGTATTTGTAAAACCGGTCATCGCCCAGCCGCATGCCGATTTTTATTGCGCCAACGTCGCTTGATTCGGCAAGAATATCCGACACTGGCAAAAGGCCGTGAGGTCTGCTGTCGCGAATGCGCATGCCATTGAATACGATCGAACCCATCTGGCAATCGAACACTTCATCCGGACGAGTGAGCTTTTCATCGATGGCAGCAGAAATTGTTACCAGCTTGAAAGTCGACCCCGGTTCGTAAACGTCGCTTAAAGCGTGATTCTTTAAACTGGCGGGACTGATTTCCTTCGAGAGGTTTGGATTGAATGTCGGCCGGTTCGCCAGCGCAAGAATTTCTCCGGTATGGGGGTTCTCGACCACAATGGTCCCACTCTCCGCATGGGTCTGCTCCATCGCGGTTTGCAGTTCACGCTCAGCGATGTACTGGATCTGCTGATCGATGGTCAGGACCACATTCTCTCCCGCTTCGGGTTGTTTCTCCACGCTGCCAAACCATCGCCGCCGGGCATCCACAGAAATGAGCATTCGGCCTGGCCGGCCGCGAAGCTTTTTGTCGTATTCGCGCTCAATTCCGCTTAAGCCTTCATCATCCATTCCAACATAGCCGAGCACCTGCGCCGCCAGATCCCTCTTGGGATAAAAGCGTTTTGATTCCCTCTGGAAATAAATACCGCGAAGGTTCAGGGACTTGATGCGCGCGGCCGTTTCCGCGTCCGCCTTGCGCGCCACCCAGCAGAACGTCCTCGAAGCCTTGCACTTGGCAAGCAATTCACGTGGGTCGGTTTTGATGATGCGAGAAACGAGGGAGATACTTCCCGCCAGGTCCGGCATTTCGGCGGGGACGGCAAACACTGAATCTACGGCAATCGACATGGCGAGCTCGCGGCCCGCCCGGTCGTAGATGATTCCGCGCTTCGCTGCTACTTCCGTGGTGCGTTGCTGCTGGTGCTGAGCTCGTTGCTCAAAATCCCCGTAGCGGAAAATCTGCAGATAGACGAGCCGCACTCCGATGGCCAGGCACCACAGCGCTAGAATCGCTCCCAGCAGGTAAAGCCGGCGATGCGGGCTGTTCCGGAATGTGTGCCCTGCCACTGTTTTCGCGCCTCAGACAAACATGGCGGCTTCCGGTTGCGGAGGCCGCCAACGCATTGCACTTTTGGGATGGGGCCGCTCGCTCGCCCCTCCGGTTTCTTGCCTCTCGGAAATCAGCGCACTGACATTACTGAGATCATGCTGGCCAACTCGGGCGCGTTCGCATCCGGCGAATCCGATTCGATGCGAATTACCTGACCTGCCTGCGGAGACTGCAGGCCCAGGCGCCGGGCCAACGTGTCAATCCTCTGCGGGTCTCGCAGAGAGGCTTCTTCCAGCCGTAAAGCACGATTCATCTCAGTCAATCCATCCCGCTGCGATTTCAACGATTCAATCTTGTAGCCGTATTCGATAGCCTTGAAGTGCTGCCAGGCATACGTCATTACCAGAAGAAACAGGCAGCATAGCGCAATGCTGAAATGCTTCATTTCCCGGCCTCGTGCGGCATCTTCAACTTTCACCAGACGGGAATTGTCGATGGCTTTGGTGAAGTACACTTCTGGTGTCCCGCGCCAGCACGGCTTCTGCCGTCCAACACGCGCAGAGCCCTGCATCGCAGCTGCCGGGGCCGCCATCTATGCCACCCCGAGGAAAGGCTGGTCCGATGCGAGCTGATTGGGAGCCAGCACATACCAGTGTTCGATTTCTGCCGTGTTTGCCTGCTGGTAGGCGCGTCTTTCTGCTCGCTCTACCGCTGTCATCAACTCGTCAATCAATGTGCCTGTGTACATGGTCAACCTCCGTTGAGTCCCGAGTCCTTTCCGGACGGCATCGAGAGAGAACTATGCTGTTTTTCGCCCTTTAATTGCGAGAGACGATGCCATCCCGAAAACTTTCACTGCTGGATTCTTTCCGCCACGCGCATTTTCGCGCTGCGCGATCGCGGATTGCAGTCAATCTCTTTTTCTCCGGCGGTGACTGGCTTCTTCACCAGCAGCCTGTAGTGTCCCTGTTTCACTCCCTCGCGAAGAGCATCTTTAACGATGCGATCTTCCAGCGAATGGAAACTGATGATCACCAATCGCCCGCCCGGTTTCAGCAACTGCGGGGCTGCCTTCAGCAGCTCCCGCAGATCGTCCAGTTCATGGTTTACGAAGATTCGGAGTGCCTGGAAAGTTCGGGTCGCCGGAAGAATTCTTCTTTCCGCCTGGTTCATTGGCCGGGCCGCGGCTGATACGACATCCGCAAGTTGCACAGTAGTTCGTATCGGCCGCGACCGGACAATGGCTCTGGCGATTCTCCGCGACCTCCTTTCCTCACCGAATTCGTAAATCAGATTGGCGAGTGTGACCTCGTCCGTCTGATTTACCACTTGTTCGGCGGTCAGCTCGGCTTGCGGATTCATTCGCATGTCGAGCGGTCCTTCCGCCTGAAAACTGAAGCCTCGCGCTGGGTCGTTGAGCTGCAGGCTGCTCATGCCCAGATCGGCGATGATTCCGTCGATCGCCGCCGGACGCTGGTCGCTCGCTAATCCCGCGAAAGATCCGTGCAGCAGCGTGATCTCCGGCCAGTCTTTCTTTCCGCCGTCTCGAGCCGACCGCTCCGTCCCGCTTTGCGGACCGGAAGCTGCCGCCGAGGGACCTTGGGTTAGCCTCTCGCGCGCGATTTTCAGCGCCGCAGGATCTTTATCGAGCCCAATCAAATGTCCCGGTGCGCCGAGGCGTTTTGCGATTTCTAAACTGTGTCCGCCCAGCCCCACCGTGGCGTCGATATAGGTTCCCCCACGCCTGATAGCCAAAAAGTCGATCGCTTCTTTTAAAAGAACCGGAACATGGCCAGCTTCCTGTTGATCGCCATGCCCACCCCGCTCGGGGATGTCTTTGAAACCCTCCGCCACTAGATGCCCAGTTCGTCGAGCGTCTTCTCATCCTCAGGCGTGAACTGCTGCTCCTCGATCTCCTTGCGGTACGCCTCCAGGTTTCGAACGATCAAGTGGGTCAGATTGCCTGTCACCGCAACCTCTCCCTTGATCTGCGCCGCTTCCCGCAGCAACTGCGGCATCAGCAGCCTGCCCTGGCCATCCATCTCCACCACTTGTCCGTAATAATTCACCCGATCCAGAAATTTTTTCTTCGTAGGATTGAAGGTCGAAAGCGCCGCCAGCTTCTGCTCGATCCGCTCCCATTCCTCGAAGGGATACACTTGAGCAACCTTGCCATCCTGGCTCGTGATGTAAAATTGCGTGCCGTACTTCTCGTCGATCACGCGCTTGAATTCCGCGGGGACTTTGAGCCGGCCCTTTTCGTCGACGCGGGTTGGGTGATTGCCGCGAAACATGTGTTCGGCCCTTCCGTGGGCCCGAAAATCTTTTGGCAGTGACCGCTGCTACAAAAACGAGGGAGGTAATATTCTTCAAAATGCCGGTCGTTTTGGGTTCGTTGGGGCTGTTTTTGGGGGTGTCAGCTACAAATTCCACTGGCGCCTCTGTTTGTTTCACTATTGCCCACGACCGCTACTGATACGACCACTTTCAACCACTTTTGTCAACATCCTACGCCTAAACTGTTTGTTGTCAATAGGAAACTTAGAGGTCCAACCGGTCTGAGAGACCTTCACCTAAAAAGCGCAGTAAGTTGTAGCTAACCAACCAGGTGACCACAATAGGTGGGATTTACAGACAAGATTCTTTCGCCGCCTGTTCGCCGCACAAGTTATTCGTGGTAAAGACCTTACATCGTGAAATTCCTGTGGAATTCTCTAGTTTACGATTTCTCTGGACTGGACAGAGGTCAATTAATAGAAATGATTAATCCATGGCAATTCTTTGGACAACTTCTTCAGTACACCGCATTCTCCGCCCTGATTGTATGGAGCGCCCCATTCTCCACCGTAATTGAATAGCTCTCGCCGTCCTCCCCTGCCCAGGACTTCAGATCGAAGCTTGCTCCTGTTGGGGCTCGGTAGACGGCGATATTGTGAACCGTGAGTGGCATATTCGGCCTGCAAACTTCCGGGGCTGACTTCACTTGCAGGAAGTAAGCTCCCCGCCCGGCACCTACGATGCTCGCTTTACCGTCGGCTTCCACCAGCACGGCGGATTTTTCATCTACAGCGATCTCACGCGGCGCCTTCGACCAACCGTCCTGCACCAGCCGCGACAGAAATACCAGAGTCCGTCCCATTCGGTCGCGCTTGGCGAAGTGACTGTCGGTAAGTGTATTTTCCAGGTGGGGAACCTTCAGAAAGTCCCGAACCAGGGTGACCCGTTCATGATAAGGATTGGGCAGAACGTCCTCAGAGGCAAGGTCGTTGTCCTCTTCTTTGTCTTTCAGGCAGCCATAAGAGAACTGAGCCAGCACAGCCAGGCCCGCGCTGGTCCCGCCGACGGGCTTGCCGCTGGCAATGTTTGCGTTGATGGCATCCTGAACAGGAGTGCCGCGCCAGAAATTGACATAGCGAGATTGGTCGCCTCCGGCGATGAACACTGCCTCGGCGCGTCGAATGATGTCCGCAACCGCCGGATCCTGGGCCGCGTTGCGGTCGGGAATAATCAACGTGGCCACAGAGTTCAACGCGCACAGTCCATTCACATAGGCGTTGTAGTCGTCGTTGCCCCGGGCGCGAAGAATTAGAAAATCTCCACCATCCGCCCTCTTGCACAACCAGCGAAAGGCATCATCCAGGTCGGCGCCACCTCCCATCAAGGCGGTTCCCGCAATGGGATTAGTTTGTGCATCCGTCTTCTGACCCAGGCGAATGTATTTGTAAGAAACACTCTGGCCCGCTGCCTGTTGAAAGAAAACACAAAGAAAGCAGGCGAATACAGCTGATTGTAAGAGCCGGTTTCTAG
>CATPBY010000536.1 GCA_955652845.1 uncultured Terriglobales bacterium
ATCCTCGGCCGTGCCTTCGTCGAGCATCACGTGCTGGTGATGCGCGACCAGCACTTCACGCCGGACGAGTTCAAGGTCGCCGCGCAGGTCTTCGGCGAGCTTCAGCTGCACGACAAGAAGGAGCACAACGCCGGATTGCAACTCCTCGAAGCGTTCCCGCTTTCGATCGTCTTTGACACTTCATTCACTTCCACGAAATCGCCTCAGCCCACAACTCAGAACGGAAACTTTGAGTTCCCCCAGGGGGCATCTTTATTTCTCGCCGGCAGTTGGGGCAACCACGTGGGCAGTTTCCTGCAGGTGACGTATGACAGCCAGGCTGATCATTTCACCTGGGACAACACCGACATCCGGTTCGCCGCCAATAGCGGCCATCTCCTAGGGAAGTCTCTTACCTACGGCGCAACGTTCAACAACAATCCTACAGTCGAAGACCTTTGGAACAGCACTCCGGCCTGGGGATATCCATTTGTTTCAAACAATGTAGCTCCTTCGCCTTCCGCTGCCGCTGTTATTAACGGCTCGTTGGCGCAGGATGTTGCCGGGCTTGGCGGTTATGCGATGTGGAATGAGCACCTTTACCTCGGCGGAACAATCTATCGCTCGGAACACATAGGCGGGTCGCAGCCGAATTCAGGCGCCGGATTCGGATTTAACGTGCGCGGCATCGCTCCTTACTGGCGGCTGGCCTGGCAGACTTCGACGCAGAACAATAACTTCGAAATCGGCACCTACGGGATGCACATGAAAAGCACTCCCAATGCGATTACCGGTCCCATGGACGGCTATACGGACTGGGCGGCCGACTTCCAGTATGATCGCGCCATTCCACAGTGGAAAAACGATGTTCTGTCGATCCGTGGCACATACATTCGCGAAAATTCCTCCCTGGTAGCGAGCGCTGCGGGTGGAGCCGCCTCGCTAGTCGGCCATCACCTGAACACCTTGCAGGGAAATGCCGAATACCACTTCGGGACACGTTTCTCGGGGACAGCCGGTTTGTTCAGCATCACAGGAACCGCCGATCCTTTGCTCTATCCTCAGGCCCCGGTCTCCGGCAGCGCGAACGGCAGTCCGCAGAGCAAGGGGTACATTCTCAACCTTTCCTGGTGGCCACAACAAAACATTGACCTTGCGGTGCAATACACGGGCTATACCCGGTTCAACGGCGCCGGCACAAATTACGACGGCGCGGGCCGGAATGCTTCGTCGAACAATTCCACATACCTGCTGGTTCGATTCGTGTTTTGACAGAGCGCGCGGGTTTTGTCCGGGAAAATTCTATCGACGATTCATAATGCAGCCAAATGGGGTAAACTTCTGACCGCGGAGCATTCAGCCAGTCAAGATTCGTGCCCGAGCTGTCGCTCTGAGTCCATCTAAAGGAGACTGCATGCATAGAATCGTTATGCGGGTTGCCCTCGGCCTTTTATTTTGTGCTTCTACACTGGCTCTTCCTCCCGCTCTCCAAGCAGAGACCGATGCCGCAAAGGTGTACAAGGCCAACTGCGTACTATGCCATTCGGCGAACGGTAGCGGAGAGTCAGCTACGGGCAAAGCCCTCAAAGCGAAAGATTTGAGGTCAGATGAAGTGCAGAAACAATCGGATGAGGACCTTGCCGAAGTAATTACTAAAGGAAGAGGAAAGATGCCGGCATTTGGCGGGAAGTTCTCAGGGGATGTGATCAAGTTCCTGGTCGCATATATCCGGGAACTAGCCAAAAAGTAGTTTCGGCGAACGTTCAATTATCTGGTCTGCGAGATGTCGCCAAAAATGAATCCCAGAGAATCAGCCAGCACGGTTTCGCCCGGAAACGTTGACGAACTCCTCCCTTTAGCAGCTCGCCGATCATTCCTGGCAGTCTTGCTGGGGGCAGGAACTGTCAGCGTGGGCGCGCTGCTGGCGGTGCCATTGGTTCGTTTTGTCCTTCATCCGCTGCTCAGAGTGACCACCCCTGCGTCCTGGTCGGATGTGGGCAAAGCAGACGAACTTGCCTCGGCTGCGTTGCCTGTCAAGAAACTCATTACGGTCGAGCAGCGGGACGGATGGCGCAAGATTGTCTCAGAAAAGGCCGTCTACGTGATCAAGGACCCTAGCGGGCAACTTGGCGTGCTTTCCTCAGTTTGCCCGCACTTGGGCTGCTCGGTGACTTGGCATGGGGAAAAAAATCAGTTCCTGTGCCCTTGCCATGGCGGACTTTTCGCTGCCGGAGGCGACTTGTTAGGAGGGCCGCCCCCGCGCGGCATGGACCGGCTGGAGAGCCGGGTTGAAGACGGTGTTCTGAAGGTGCATTACGAGTATTTCCGGCAACTGGTTCCGCACAAAGAAGTAATTGCCTGAGCGGAAATTTATGGAAGATAGTGTGCGAAATTCAGGCCAAAAGGTCCGAATCAGCCAGCAACGAGAACACGGTTTTTTTTACTGGCTCGATCGCCGCACTGGGATCGATTCGTTGCTTCGCGCCGCGCTCGATGAACCCATACCCGGGGGCGCCAGCCTGGCGTATGTCTTTGGCTCCGGGTTGCTTTTTCTGTTCCTGTCGCAAATTATCACTGGAGTGTTTCTGGCTCTTTACTACATACCTTCCGCCGATCACGCACACACCACCATTGCATACATAACTAAGGAAGTGACGGCAGGTTCGTTTATCCGCAGCATCCACGCCTATGGCTCAAGCGCGATTGTCATCGTTCTACTCCTCCATATCACACAGACCTTCCTTTACGGATCATACAAAGGGAGGCGGGAGCTTCTATGGCTCGCAGGTTGCGTTCTTTTGGCCCTGATGCTCGGAATGTCGTTCACGGGCTACTTGCTGCCGTGGGACCAGAAAGCTTTCTTTGCGACCACCGTTGGCACCAACATTCTGAGTGAGATTCCGTTGCTGGGAAATGCGCTCAAAAGTTTGCTGCGTGGCGGGACAGAAATGGGCACGCTCACCCTGTCCCGATTCTTTGTTCTCCACGTGTTCATGATTCCGGCTCTCATTTTCGTGTTTGTTGCCATGCACGTTTTCTTATTTAGACGGGCGGGAGCGGCCGGTCCGATTCAGGGTGAGCCCGCAGCACTGAAAGAATCCGCGGAGCCCTTCTATCCCCGGCAAGTTCTGTTCGATATCGTCTTCGCTCTGGTCATCATTGCGGGCCTGGGACTGTTGGCGCATTTTTTGCCGATGGAGCTGGGCCCGAAGGCTGACCCGGCTGATACTCAATATGTTCCACGTCCGGAGTGGTACTACAT
>CATPBY010000537.1 GCA_955652845.1 uncultured Terriglobales bacterium
ACTACATTTGAAATGTTGGGCGGAGTAATCAGAACGCGGCCAGTGACGTTACTCGCGGGCGCAGCGGTCGTGCGTGTGTGTTGTGCGGGCGCTGGCGGCGGTGCGAGGTGTTTAATGAAGCGGAGCTGCGGAAGGTGGGGCGTATGCAGGAAGGGAAGCAATAATAACCCCGCGACCGCAACAGCCTGTGCTGCGTAAGACGCCACCGTGGTCCACGCCCGGTGAGATTGATTGGTCCAGGCAAAGTCGCACAAGAAATCAGCAGACATGATGTTTCCCCTGAGAAGGTCGTCCTGCCTTCTATGGACACCGGCCTGCGATGATCGGGGTCAACGTTCCAGCAAAATTGCAAAAGAAAAAGGCCGCATAAGATAGCGGCCGTGCGGAACATTCAATACGGTTTTGGTGTCGCTGACTTATTTCGGCGGCGCGGCGCCCTGCGGCTTGGTGGTCTGTGGAGTAGCCGGCTTGGTAGGTGACGGAGTGATCGACTTAGTTGGAGAACCGATGGGTTTGGTCCCCGACCTCGGCGTGCCAGGAGCAGGCGCAGGTACGCCAGACTGGGCATTGTAAGCATCCACGATTGGCTTGGTGATATCCACGGATGGTCCGGCCCAAAGCACAGGCCCGTTGGGCCAGGGATTCGAAGTATCCATGATCACGCCAAATCCGTTGTCCCCGGCGTACTTCACCAGCATCGGCGCCATCTTCTGCAATATTCGCTGCGCGATTTCGTTCTGCTGGTTTTGCGCATCATCACGAGCGTCCTGAACCGAGCGCTCCAGTTTTTTCTGCTTGTCCTCGATCTGCTTTACCAGGGTGCCGCGGGCATCGTCGCTGAGCTTTTCTCCCTGCGTGTTGAGCTGCTTCTTGAGATTCTCCACTTCGTCGTTCATACCCTTAAGCTCGTTCTGCTTGGGCTCCAGCTTCTTGCTGAGGGCCTCGAAATCACGCTGGCCCTCGTTGGTCGCGAAGATAGCCTGCTCAATGTTGATGGTCCCAAGTTTCGTCCCAGTCGGGTTGGTAACCGCGGGAGCAGCGGCACTGGAGGCGGCGGCGCTGGGAGCCGCAGGTAACGCGGCTGGGGCATTGCCAGCCTGCGCTAACGCCAGAATAGGACCAACCAACGCCGTGACGGGAAGAAATCGCAATAGCTTGCTTGTCATGGGGTTTATTTTCGGACTCCTTGGAGAATTGTCAGGAAAGTTTTTAAGATCCTCTCAACTTAGGGACAACACGCCCACCGCCACCCTCAACCAACTGTAAGCTTCGATTTCACCGGGGAAGGCGGGCTGGTTCTCCCCAGTTCCCTCACGCCAAACCTGGAGGCGTGGCTACCACCCGCAGGTTGTCATTTGTCAGGGTGTAGATAACGGCATTATAGAGACAGCTTCCGCCCAACGTCAAACACCGGGCTACGGACCGCACGCTCCGGACCGGACCAAACCTCGGACCGCAAAATCCCTTTCCGTGAATAAAAACTGCCGGGAGCTGAGGCTGAAGTCAAAGATCTGAGGTCAAGGGTCCGACGACCGCCTTAAAACGTTGTGGCCACGGTGAAGCGAAAAGTCTTGCGCGGTTCGCGCAACTGGTACGTTGGGGCAAAGGAGTTGACCGCGTTAAGGAAGGTGAAATCTCCCGCCGAACAGGGGCGCGCTGGCAGACAAGACGGACCCGGAAACATACCGCGAGTGATCGGAACTGGCGATGAACTCCCGGTGTCCAGTCGCAGAGGGTTATAGGCCCAGTAAATACGGAACGGGGCATTAACGACCGGCAAGAACATCTGCAACTCCAATCCAGTAGACATGCGTGGCACCCAATTCGTTCCCCCGGCCGCCTGCAGTGTTGCGGGAAAAGTGTGTGTGCCGCCGCCAGTGCAGTTGAAACCAACATCCAGCTTCGGGCAGCCAAAAATGGTCTGATCGAGACTGCTCAGTTGTTGCGGTGTAATTTGCAATTGAGAGCGTCGAAGGATCCCGTCAAAGCCGGTATCAATAAACGGAGCAATCGCAACCGGGCCCGCGATGGTAATGCGATATTCCAGGTTGGTGACAAAACTGGTGTCGCCGCCAGGAAAAACTATTTGCTCGATGGGTATTGGAACCGTCCAGGCGCCCAACAATGGATTACTCGGGTCCCGCGGCACTACAGAGCCATCGCCATTGCGCAGCACAATTGAACTTTTGTTGGGCAGATACGCCACCGGCGAGACCGAGCGGATATCGAATCCGCGCAAGTCATTTTCCCCGCCCATGTAGAACCGCTCGAAGGGTGGCGCTACCAGACCTCCATAGCCCGAAAGAAAAGACGCTTGCACGTTGAATCCCACGGTGTTGCGGCCCTTTTGCACCGGAATGAAGTGCTTGTATTGAACAATTGGGCGCACCGATCTCACCGTCCCCCCGATTCCGGCGATCTCGGCGCCCAGGGTCATACTGCTTCCGCTTTTCGGCGAATACGGATTGTTAATGCTGCTGAAAGAAAACGTCGGCAGAATCTTGCTGGTCACAATTCCATTAAGGGCGTTGGGTCCATTGATGCCCTCGAAAGCCACAAAGCTGAACAGGCTCTTGGAGGCTGTGGTGAGCGCGACCAGCGATGAACGATCCAGCGAGTAGGTAAGGCCCAGGCGTTTGTAGGAACGCCGCAACGGATAGCTGAGCGAAAGCGTGAAGCCGGTGGTGGATTGCGTATAGTTTTGCAGGTTCTGCAAAAGAGGCGATGGCAGGTTCAGTTGCTGCCCCGTGGCAATCGCCGCGTTACGCGCCTGGTTGTAGTTGTATTTCGAAGTGAAAATGGTGAAACCGGCCTGCAGCGGACGATCAAATAGGTAGGGCTGGGTGAAGCCAAAGGTTACGTTGCGCGCGAGATTGCCGATGCTGGCATTCACCGTCAGGGTTTCTCCCAACCCCAGAAAGTTATTCGTGCTGTAGCTCAGTCCAATGAAAGCTCCAGCCAGGCCGCTGACGCCGCCATTCAATCCGATGCTGTTCTTGCCTTTTTCCCTCACTTTCAGAGTCAGATCTACAAGGCCATTTTTTTCGTCCAGATGACGCTCGGTGACGTTTGGATCATCCGGCTTCAGCTGTTCGAAGTATCCCA
Organism: uncultured Terriglobales bacterium; assembly: GCA_955652845.1. Lineage (GTDB taxonomy): Bacteria > Acidobacteriota > Terriglobia > Terriglobales > Acidobacteriaceae > JABCYV01. The sequence goes on from CATPBY010000537.1 coordinate 3,106, forward strand.
GCTGATTCAAACGAGAAAGGCTGAACTCCCACAGGCGCGAATTGTAGACCTGCCCCTCCTCCAGAACGATTTCTCGCCGGATCACTTTGTCGCGGGTAGTAGTGTTGCCGGAGAACTCGATTCTGCGAACATAGAACTGCTTGCCCTCGTCCACGTCAATGTCGAGCAGCACCTGTTTCTTTTCTTCATTGAAACTGGTATTCGGAATCGAAGTGAAGTTGATGTATCCCAGCTGGCCGTATGCTTTCTGCAGACTTTCCAGGCCCTTCGCAATCTTGCTGCGGTCAAACGTGTCGCCATCCTTGATGGGAAACAAATCGCGCAATGCCTTGAGATTGCTGACAGCCTTATTGTTCTTGAAGGTAATCGAGCCCAGCGTGTACTTGTCACCCTCCTCTATTGGCATGGTGATGTCCACCTGCTTGCCCGGCCCTTTCGAGATCAGGGGAATGTGAAGACCTCCCTTGCTGCCGGTGTCGTGGATTTCCACCTTGGGATTCTGCACTACCGCCTTAAAGTAGCCACGGTTCTGGTATTCCGCGCGGACCCGCTCCGTATCTTCTTCCAGCTTGGTGGCGTCGTAAGTCTTGGCGAAAATATTTTCCAGGAAGATGGAGTGCGGAACCCCGATCGGCTTCAGGTTCTTCATGGCGCCGCGAAGGATTCGGCTCTTCACATTCTTATTGCCTTCGAAGCGAATCTTACCCACTTTGACCTTGGGTCCCTCTTTCACTGCGAACGTAATGCTCACAGCCGCCGGAGGGATGGGCCGGACTTCGGTACGGACGGTGGCGAACTGCCTCCCGTGCTCAGACAGGAGTTCCTTGATAACGACCTCGGCCCTCTTCACCTTTGTGGGATCGTACTGACTCTCAGGCGATAGCCCGACCTTGCGCTCCTTGAAGCGGTCGAGCACATCGCTCTTCGACACCGCGTTCAGCCCGTCGTAGAGTATTTCGCGTATGGTAGGCCGCTCCTTGACATAGATTTCGATGCGCCATCCCTTGGGAGTCTGCTCCCGTTCGAAGCGGATGTCTTCAAAGTAGCCTGTGTTCCAGAGCGAGTTAAAGTCGCGCTCGAGGGCGGCCGCGTCATAAGCGTCGCCAGGACGGGAGAAAATTCGAGCGCGGACCGTTTCTGCTGGAATCCGCCGGTTGCCGATGATGTTAATTTCGGTAATTATCTCCTGCTGGGCGAACCCGTTCGAGCCCGCCATCAGCAACACCGCCAGCCAGCAGCACAGGTACCAAGGCTTTGCGAATGAAGGAGATATCTGCGACTGAGGAGCCAAGACAGGAGCCACAAAGCCCCGCCTCCTCTTCGTTACTGCAGGACTATCCTGATGAAAACGAAGAATCGCTACTACCTCAGTTTCCGGGAGTATGCAAAGCCGCAATTATACGGTAGCGCAGTGGATAGCGTCCAAACCGCAGACCTTTACAATTTGTCAGGAAGCAGGCTTGGCGAGCTCCACTTCAACCAAGACGGAATAAAACGTGGCGGAGTTGCCCAGGTCAGTAAGTTTTTCTGAGGTGAGAACGTTGATATTTTTATTGCCCGGCGTCAGCTTCGCCCAATTGAGCTGGGCGGAGACAACACCGCGTTGTACCTTGCCATCCACGCGGGCCTTCAGCAGGATATCTCCCCTCTGATTGAACACGCGCACTGCATCGCCATCAGCGATGCCGCGCACATCCGCATCCGCGGCATTGATCTCCAATAATCCGGTTTCCTCCATCGCTTGCACCACTTTCAGATTCGCGAAAGATGAGTTGAGAAAATTGTCCGCCTTGCGAGCCAGCATTTCCAGGGGGAAGGCTTTCGCCTGCGCGCCATTACGCGATTCGGCCGGCGGTGTGAACTCCACAACCGGATCCAGTCCTTCCGCCTTGAGCGCCTCGCTGTAAAGCTCTGCCTTGCCGCTTGAAGTCTGAAAGTTGCCGTTGGCAAATGGCAGAAAGAACTCTGGTGCCGCCCGCGCAGGCTCGGCCGCCCCCGGTTGTGCAGAGGAGCGAAGCTCCACTCCCTCGAAATTCAACCTCAAATGCCCTTCCCGCTCCAGCCGTTGGCGGTCGATCCCGTCAAGCCAGGGATTCTCCGAAGCTAAAGCGCTCTCCATCATCTCGTCAACCGACTGGCGGAAGCAGTCTTCTTCAAATCCCATACGCTCCGCTAAGGCGCGAAAGGTTTCCACATTGGAGCGGCACTCGCCCAGCGGTTCTATCGCCTGGTGAGACATTTGCAGATAGTAGTGTCCGTACGCCGCCTGCAGGTCTTTATGCTCGAAAAAGGTCGTCGCCGGCAAAACAATATCCGCGTAATCCGTAGTGTCAGTGAAAAACTGCTCATGAACCACGGTGAAAAGATCCGGCCTGCGCAATCCGCGAATCACTTCATTGTGGTTGGGACAAACTGCAGCAGGATTCGAGCTGTATACGAATAGCGCCTTAATGGGCGGATCGTCCAGACTGTTCAGCGCCTTGCCCAATTCCACCATATTGACGACGCGTGCCGGCCGTCCCAGTGCCTGGTTCATCAGATCGGCGCGCTCCAGGGCGTCACGGTTCAGCCCGAAAGCGCCGCTGGTGGAAAGCTGCAGCCCGCCCCCAACTTCCTTCCAGGAGCCGGTAATACAAGGCAGCATGGTGATGGCACGTGTGGCTGTGCCTCCGCCTTCTGAGCGCTGCACCCCGTAGTTCAGCCGGATCACGGCCGGCCGCACCGTCGCATACTCTCGGGCCAACTTCACAATGTCGGCAGTTCCGATGCCGGTCCACTCTGCCGCTTTCTCCGGAGGATAAGCCTGAACTTTTTCGCGAAGCTGCTCGAATCCTACAGTGTGGCGCGCCACGTAATCGGCATCGTAAAGATTCTCAGTGATGATGACGTGCATCATTCCGAGCGCAAGAGCCGCGTCGGTTCCGGGATTGATCGGCAAGTACCAGTCCGCGCACTCGGCCGTGCGAGTGCGGTACGGATCGATGACAACCAGTTTCGCTCCCTGACGGCGCGCCTCCTGAATAAATGGCCACAAATGGATGTTATTTCCGTGAATGTTCGAGGCCCAGGCAATGATGTAGCGCGAATGGGGAAACTGTTCTGGCTCCGTACCCAGCTTCACGCCGGTTACGGATTTCAGGCCCGCCTCGCCGGCGGCTGAGCATATATTGCGAGCCAGTTGCGAAGCTCCCAGGCGATGGAAGAATCGCCGGTCCATGGACGCGCCGTTCAGCGCGCCCAGCGTGCCTCCGTAAGAGTAAGGGAGAATGGCTTCGCTGCCAAACTCGGAAACAATTTTCTTAAATCGAGATGCGATCTCGTCGAGCGCCTCATCCCATGTAATTCGCTCAAAAGCCGGCGTCCAAATTGCTTGTGTGGAGACGGCCGCCCCCGGCCGTCCAAGCGGAGCAAAGCTTCGCAGTTTCCTTCCCATCATAGCTATTGCCTTTCCAGCTCATCGCAGAAGATGGCATATTTCTCCCCTCACCTTTTCCTTATCAAGAGGCTTGGATCAGTCAGAAAACGGAAGTATTCGCCAATTCGAAAGCAGCTTACTCTTTGTCATGCTCTGAAGCCAGAAACATGCGTATCTGCTCGATCAGTTCGTCAGACAAGAACGAGTCCAGGTGACGGTGGCGATAGCCACGAATCCATGAACGAGCGTCCCGGACCGCGCGGTCGGTGTGATCACGAGGGTGATCGTGCCAGCGTGGCCAGGGCGCAGTGTACGGG
>CATPBY010000538.1 GCA_955652845.1 uncultured Terriglobales bacterium
GATCGAAAAGCATCTCAAGCTGATCGAGCAGGCGGCACGAAAGAAGGTTCAGATTCTCTGCCTCCAGGAACTCTTTTACGGCCCGTATTTCTGCGCGGAGCAGAACATTCGCTGGTACGAGCTGACTGAACGGGTGCCTGACGGTCCGACCACCAAGTTGATGCAGAAGATTGCGGCCAAGCATCACATGGTGATAATTGTCCCGGTTTACGAGGAGCAGATGCCCGGGCTTTATTTCAACACGGCTGCAGTCATCGATGCGGACGGCAGTTATCTCGGCAAATATCGCAAGCACCACATTCCGCACGTGCATCCCGGGTTCTGGGAAAAGTTTTATTTCACTCCTGGTGACCTGGGCTACAGCGTCTTCAAGACGAAATATGCGCGCGTCGGAGTCTATATCTGCTACGACCGTCACTTTCCCGAGGGAGCGCGTATCCTCGGACTGAATGGCGCCGAAATTGTGTTTAATCCCTCCGCCACGGTCGCCGGGCTGTCCGAATACTTGTGGGAACTGGAGCAGCCCGCGCACGCTGCGGCTAATGGTTATTTTGTGGGCGCAATCAATCGCGTGGGCACCGAGAAACCATGGAACATCGGCGAATTTTACGGCAAGAGCTACTTCTGCAATCCGCGAGGCAAAATCGTGGCGCAGGCCAGCCGTGACAAAGATGAAGTGCTGGTCGCCGATCTCGACCTGGAGATGATCGCTGAAGTCAGAAAAGTCTGGCAGTTTTATCGCGACCGGCGTCCCGAAACCTACGAGCCGCTTACGGCACAAACTGGGCAGGCAGCCGCTGCCGACTGACTAGCATTTGTGCTCTGTCGTCCTGAGCGCAGCATAACGATCTGAGAAGACCGATCGTTATTCGAAGTCGAAGGATTCCTGCACTCTTAGCATCATGACTGTGTAGCAGCGAATTCTGCTGTGCACATTGAAAGCTCCCCGGTACACCTGCAGTTAAATTAGGGGGTAGGGGTCCTTCGACTACGTAGCATCGCGAAGTTGCGACGCCGCTCAGGATGACAAATGGAAAACCCTAATGATTGCTGATAAACAGCTCGCGCACCGGCACATTGAATCCAGCCCTCTTTACAATTCAGACTTGGCGCCCGCGACCAGCGAGCGCCGCACCTGGGGCACATACAACTACGCGGCTCTGTGGGTATCGATGTCGGTCAACATTCTTACTTACATGTTGGCCGCCGGACTCATTCAGGGAGGAATGAACTGGAAGCAGGCCGTGGGCACGGTTTTCCTCGGCAATACGATTGTCCTGTTTCCCATGCTCCTGAACTCGCATCCGGGAGCCCGTTACGGCGTGCCCTTCCCGGTGCTGGCCCGCGCTTCCTTTGGAGTCCTGGGGGCGAACGTGGCTGCAGTCTTGCGCGCCCTAGTGGCGTGCGGATGGTTTGGCATTCAGACATGGATCGGGGGCGAGGCGATCAGCAGTCTGGTTGCAGTTCTGGCTCCGGGCTGGGGACAAGTTGCGCATCGCACCGCGATTTGCTTTGTGGCTTTCTGGCTCATCAATCTGGCCGTGATTCTGAAGGGCGTCGATTACATCCGATTCCTCCAGGGGATCAGCGCGCCGGTTTTGCTGGGGGTGGGACTTCTGCTGCTGGCGTGGGCGTATCGCACTGCGGGCGGGTTCGGGCCGATCCTCTCAGCACCTTCGCGGTTTAATAGCTACTCGGAACTTCTGAAGTTTCTGGTTCCAGCTTTGAATGCCACCGTAGGTTTTTGGGCGACAGTTTCTCTCAACATTCCGGATTTCACCCGCTTCGCCCGCAGCCAGCAGCAACAGGCAATTGGACAAGCGCTGGCGTTGCCCACCACCATGACTCTCTATTCATTGATCGGAATCCTGGTGACATCGGCAACTGTGGTGATCTACGGCACAGCGATCTGGGATCCGGTGCAACTGCTCAGCCGGTTTCATTCGCCGGTTGCCGTGGTGATTTCGCTGGTGGCAATTCTGTTAGCGACGTTGAATGTGAATATCGGAGCCAATGTGGTTTCTCCGGCAAACGATTTTTCCAATTTGTGGCCGCGAAAGATCAGCTTCAGAACCGGAGGCATAATTACCTGCTTCATGGGCGTCGCGCTGATGCCCTGGAAGCTTCTGGCCAACTACAAGACCATGATTTTCGGATGGCTGGGCGGATATGCCGCATTCCTGGGACCGGTGGCGGGCATCATGATCTGCGACTATTTCGTAATTCGCAGACGGATACTGCTGGTTGACGATCTCTACCTGCGCGGCGGAGCTTACGAATATTCTCACGGATTTAACTGGCTGGCGGTAGCGGCCCTGGCGGCAGGCGCGGGAACTGCGCTGGTAGGATTGGTCGTTCCATCGCTGCGTCCACTCTATGACTATTCTTGGTTTGTGGGTTTCGCGATTGCATTCACCACTTACTATGCATTGATGAAGTTTCAGCACCCCCGGGTGGAAAGGGCGTGAGCAATTAGATTACTTTCGAGTTTAACGTCCGGGCAAATCCTCCCCTTACGCCGTTCTTATCGGTTATCCTTTCGCAAGTAGCTCGATAATTTGATTTTTTTGGGCCTGGAAACAACGCGCGCCTCAAACTCTGCGCCTCGCCAGCCCGCTTCTCGCAATGAACTACTGTGCGAAGTAAAACGTCCTTAAGGTATTAAAATCAAACTAAAGGCCTTCTCTATCCAGTTGAAAACAATGATGTCGCAATTTGGCTCACTCCGCCTGCTCTTGCTCCTCTCTACCCTGGCGGGCATCGCGAGTGCGGACACCGCCGCGTTCGATTTGTCGGGTCCGCAAATCGACGTAAAAGTGACTCGCGGAAGCAAGACCCTGCCTATATCGCAGGTACCAAACCTGCAGCCGGGAGACCGGATCTGGGTTCATCCCGACCTTCCCGAAGACCAGTCGGCGCATTACCTGTTGATTGCCGCATTTCTTCGCGGGCCCACGAATCCTCCACCTGATGGCTGGTTTACCAAGGCAGAGACATGGAACAAAAAGGTGCGTGAAGAGGGCATCACCATTACTGTGCCCGAAGACGCGCAACAGGCACTTCTGTTCTTGGCTCCGGAGACCGGAGGAGACTTCAGCACGCTGCGCTCAGCGGTGAAGGGTAAGCCCGGCGCCTTCGTGCGGGCTTCTCAGGACCTGAACCAGGCAAACCTGGATCGTTCGCGCTTGGATCAATACATCAATGCGATCAAACAAGCTTCAGATAATGATCCCAAGACATTGCACGACCGCTCGGTCATACTGGCGCGAAGCTTAACCATCAAATTGGATCAACAATGTTTCGAGCGGCCTGTGGAACAGCAAACTGCTTGCCTGACACAGCACACCGATCAACTGGTGCTCGATGATGGTCACAGTCAATCCATGGTTGCCGCGCTAACTTCGGGACCGTCCTCTGACTTGATTGGACAACTCAGCAATACAAGGCTGGCCGGAGGCGGTTACTACAGCCCGTATGTTGGCGCGCTTGTCGACCTGGCCAGGATTATGGGGAGTCTTCATACCGCAATTTATCAGTACATCCCTGCGCTGGCGGTAGCAAAGGACGATCAATTAAGTTTAAAGCTCAACAACCCTCCGTCTTTTCTTAAGCCCAAGTCGGTTCTGGTAGTGGGACTGCCTGCGGTAGAAGCCGCACAGTTCCCCCCGCTTCGCGCGATAGATTCCAATCAGGTATTTTGCCTGCAAAAGCCGTCGTTGGTGCTGCCGGTGGAAGGCGCTCCCCTGGTTTTCTCGACGGCACTGGCTCACGACTTTACTTTGCAGGTACAAAGTACCTCCCGCTTTATCGAGCTGCCTGCAATCGCCGATGCTACCCGGGGCGGCTTCGTGATTGATGTTCACGGGCTCCAAGGAAGCCCATCGGCGCCAATCCATGGACGGCTGCAGGGATTTTGGGGATTCCAATCTTTTACCGGGCCGGTCTTCAATTTACAGAGCACGCATTCTTCACAATGGAAAGTGCCGACTACAGATCAAAGCTCGCTGATTATCGGCCGGGAAGACACGCTGCACCTTCAGTCAAACGAAGCCGCCTGTGTGGACACTGTAAGAGTTAGAGATTCAGAAGGGACAATAACTACAGGCAGCTTGAAGGTCTCGAAAACCAATGAACTCGAAGTACAGATACCCCTTCAGAATGCTCACCCCGGGCCGGCAACAATACTGATAAACGAATTTGGATTAAATCAACCGGCTGAGGTGAAAATCAATGCCTATGCGGAACCCGGACACATGGAGCGTTTCACCATCAATGCGGGCGATCAGCAAGGTGTTCTGAGTGGGACGCGTCTGGATGAGGTGGCAAGTCTCGATTTGAACGGAATTCATTTCGTTCCGCTGAGCTTGTCTCGCATCGAGCAAAGAGACGAACTGCGATTGTCGGGCTCGAATTCAGTTCCGGGGCAATCCGAACCGAAAATAAACGCTCATGTCACTCTCAAGGACGGAAGAGTCCTGGATGTGCCGGCAAACGTACCGCCACCTCGCCCCAAAGTGACTCTACTAAGCAAAAGCATTCAAGCCGGGCCCGCTCCCCTATCGGTTCGCCTTGAGAATCCAGAAGATCTGCCGCAGGACGGACGCCTGGCTTTTCTCTTACGCAGCGAAGTACCCGAAGTGTTCCCTCGCGCAGAAAAAATCGAGGTGGCGGCGGTGGACGGTTCCTTCAACACTTTATTAGACGTGAATGATGGGGACGTCGTGCTTCAGGACGCGCACAATGCTTTGGTAACGCTGGACCCTCTCAAGAGCTTTGGACCATCCGCTTTTGGCCCGCTCCGCTTCCGCGCTGTCGATCCCACTGGGGCGAAGGGAGACTGGCAATCACTGGTAACTCTGGTGCGCACTCCGTCGTTGAAGGAACTTCGTTGTCCCGCCAAGCCTGACGAGCAATGTACGCTCACAGGCAGCAAGCTTTTCCTGCTTGACTCAGTCGCCGCGGATCCAGAATTCAAACATGCAGTTTCGATTCCGATCGGCTTTGCTGACACCAGCGTGAATGTACCGCGAATCAATGGGACGCCTGTCTACGTTAAACTGCGTGATGATCCGTCGATTGCGAACGCCGTCACTCTTCCCACGGTGCCCGAATAACTCGCCCGTTCAGATTTAATTTTGAAACGCTGGCAATATCTCTGTCTTATAGGCGGCCAGGGTGTCTTCTTCATCACCGCACATCAGATAGATGTTGAATTGGGTGACGCCTGCCCTGGCGAGTTTCTGAAGCTTTTGCCGATGGGCCTCAGCGGGACCGACCAGGCAAAATCTGTCCACCACTTCATCCGACACGAATCTGGAGTTGTCGCTGTCGACTTCGCAGTGCTGTTGATAGTCGTAGCTTCCCCGATTGCTGACGAAGGAAGTCAACGCGGGCGGAAGTTCTTCGGGCTTGTAGCGTGAAATAAGATCAATAACGTGATTTGAAACCAGCGCAGGGAACCACTTTACGCGGCTCCGGGCCAGCTTGAGATCATCCGAAACCCATACCGGCGCAGCTGCCATTATTTCAATCTTTTTCGGATCGCGCCCGGCGCTCTCAGCGCCCTTCTTTACAAAACTGAGGCACCACGCGATCAGGTCAGGATCAGCGAATTGCAGAATGACACCGTCGGCAACTCTTCCCGCGAGGTCCAGCACTTTGGGACCGTATCCGGCGATCCACACCGGGGGAGATCCCTCAGCCCACGAAATCCGCGTGGGTTGGCCTTCGTATTCGATCTCATGTCCTGCCGTGAGCTCACGAAAAGCCTTGACTGCGCGCTCCAGATCGCCGGCCCCGACCGGTTTTTTGCCCAGCACACGCCGGGAACTGTCTCCGCGGCCGATGCCGAGCTGCATGCGCCCTCCGGAGATAAGATTCAGGGTGGCAAAGAGACTAGCAGTAACGGTGAGATCGCGCACCGCCGGATTGGTTACGCAAGGCCCGAGAAGCATCTTCTTTGTATTGGCCGCCATCAGCGTAAGCAAAGGGTAAGGCTCGAGCCATAGGACGTGAGAGTCAAAGATCCAGCCGTATTGAAAGCCTGCGGCTTCAGCCTGCCGCGTCAGCGCGAGGATGCGGTCTACCGGCATGTCAGGTTTGATAGTGATGCCGAACTGCATGTCATCTTCCTTCACCACGCCGGCAGGGACTTATCCCTGGTTCCTTCGTGGTCCTTTATGTTCTCTGTGGTCATTGCTTCCTGAAAGTCAAAACCTTAAACCACCAAGTGCACGAAGGTACACAAGGGGTCACGGGGCGTCACTCGCAGAATCAGCGCTTCAAGGTGTCGCAGTTTAGCATAAAATGCGTGCTCTGCTGCCGGAAGAGGAGGCACTCGCATGGGCTTTGACACCATCATCGCAAACGGGCGTGTGGTAACCGCCACCGATACTTATGCCAGCGATGTCGCCATCAGCGGCGGCAAGGTTAACGCCATCGGGCAAAGCCTTCCTCGGCAGAATGCGACCAAAATTATCAATGC
>CATPBY010000539.1 GCA_955652845.1 uncultured Terriglobales bacterium
CGCATTCAGCCTCCACCCTATGTGACGCCTGAGATCGTAAAATTTGTGAAAGAGCGGCTGAATTTTTAGGCGGCTCATATGGACGAGCAGCACTTTGCTATTCTTGCCTGTGCGACAGATCGATAAGAGCGCGTGGCTTCTGGTCTTGCTTTCGGCGCTCCTGCAAATACTTATCTTCCCTTTGCCAAACCTCTACATGTTCTGCTGGATAGCCATTGCTCCACTGCTGATCGCATTGTTGCGTGCCCGACAGCCGGAGACATTGCAGATCCGCGCCGGAATCAAATTGCTGCCGGCGCGGCCTGTGCAGGCATTTCTGCTGGGGTATCTGTGCGGAATTCTGTGGTACGCCGGAACCTGCTACTGGATCTATAGCACGATGCGGCAGTATGGCGGCGTCAGCACGCCCGCCGCGGTAGGCATCCTGATTCTGTTTTGTTTATATCTCGCCATTTATCACGGACTCTTTGGCCTGTTGATCAGCTTTCTTGCTGGAGCCAGCCCCTTCAGCCGCCGTGCCTTGCTGCTGGCGCCGGTGGGGTGGGTTGCAGTGGAGCTGGCGCGCACCCGTGTTACCGGATTTCCCTGGGACCTGCTGGGGATCACTCAGGTCGACAACATTCCCCTGTCGCATGTGACGACGCTTACGGGCGTCTATGGTCTTTCATTTGAAATTATGGTGGTGAATGCCGCGATGGCGGCGGCATTTCTGATGCGTCGCGAGCGGCGCAAGTTTCTCCTGCTGGCCGCTGCGGGTTCGGCGGTTGTGCTCCAGGCAGGACTGTGGCTCGTCCCGCCGGCTATTCCCGCCGACCATTCCGCGCGTCTGGTGCAGGCTAACGTCCCGATTCTCCAGGGCGCGGAATGGACAAAGGAGTACTTCGATGACACGCTCAGCGATTTGAGCCGGATAAGCCTGAGTCCGGACGCCAAGCAGCTGCGGCACGCTGAATTGATGGTCTGGCCGGAGTCGCCTGCCCCCTTTTACACGACTGACCCGATTTTTCGTGAAGCTATCAGCAATCTGGCACGCACTGCGCAGACCTGGGTCTTAACGGGGAGTGTGGGGACTCGAAATGCGGGCCAGTCACCGCAACAGGTAACTCAGTCCTATAACTCCGCTGCTCTCGTCAACCCGCGTGGCGAATGGGTTGGCCGCTACGACAAGATGCATCTTGTTCCCTTCGGAGAATATCTGCCGTTTAAGAGCATTTTTGGATTTGCGGGAGGTCTCAGCAAGGAAGTCGGCGACTTCTCCCCTGGAGAATCGCGGGCGCCGCTGCAGGCAGACGGAGAAGGTTTGGGAGTCTTCATCTGTTACGAATCGATTTTCCCTGATGAAGTTCGTGAACTCGCAGCTAACGGCGCTCAGGTGTTCGTTAACATTTCCAATGATGGCTGGTACGGCGACAGCGGCGCCTACGCCCAGCACTTGAAACAAGCTCGCATGCGGGCGGTGGAAAATAACCGCTGGCTGTTGCGTGATACGAATACCGGAGTTACTGCCGTGATCGATCCCTATGGTCGAATCGTGGCCAGCTCGCCGCGAAAGATCCGGGGGGCGCTTGACGTTCCATACGCTTTGTCGAACGTAACCACGTTTTATACGCGGCATGGAGACTGGTTTGCTTATCTGTGTGCGATAATTTCACTGGCAGCGCTGATTTTGCGTTTTCCATTTCGCGCGAAAAAAGAAACATAAATGATTGAAGAGCTGGAAAAAGAATATTCGCCGCTGAAGGACAAAGTTCACGAACTTCGGGAGTACCTTTGACGCCAGTAAGCTGCGTCCACATTTAGCAGAAATTGAGAAGCAGGCATCTGACCCGAACCTCTGGTCAAATCCCCACAAATCCCAGCAGGTGATGCGCGAGAAGAAGCGCCTTGAGGACATGCTTGCCACCGAGGCCGAGTTGATCCGGCGCGGGGATGATATCGCTGCCTATTTTGATTTGGCTCGCGAGGGTGAAAGCGTGGATGCCGATCTGCGCCGCGAGATCGACTCTCTGCGCCACCTGGTGGACCGCCTCGAAACCGAAACTCTTCTCTCCGGCGAGAATGACGCGCGCAACGCCATCGTGACCATCCATCCCGGCGCGGGCGGGACAGAATCGCAGGACTGGGCGGACATGCTGCTCAGAATGTATTTGCGGTGGGCCGAACGCGAGGGCTTTCAGACGGTGCTGTACGACTACCAGCCCGGCGAGGAAGCCGGCCTCAAGTCGGCTACGTTCGCGGTCAATGGAGAGTACGCCTTCGGCTTGTTGACCAGCGAAATCGGCGTCCACCGGCTGGTGCGAATTTCGCCATTTGATCAGGCCAAGCGCCGCCACACTTCGTTCGCCAGTGTCTTCGTCTCCCCGGAAATTGACGACAGCATCGAGGTCGTGATCAAGCCGGAAGACATTCGCATCGATACTTACCGTTCCAGCGGGAAGGGCGGGCAGCACGTCAACACCACCGACTCCGCAGTTCGCATTACCCACATCCCCACTGGACTGGTGGCTGCCTGCCAGAATGAGCGTTCGCAGCACAAGAATAAAGAGCGTGCCATGAGTATGTTGCGCTCCAAGATTTACGAGCATGAACTGGAGAAGAAGCGAGCCGCCACGAAAAAGATTGAAGACTCAAAGCTGGATATCGACTTCGGATCGCAGATTCGCTCTTACGTGCTGCAGCCGTATCGCATGATCAAAGATCACAGAACCAAGCTCGAAGTCGGCGACGTCGATCGTGTAATTGATGGCGATCTGCAGCCCTTCATCCGGGCCTATCTGCAGATGCGGCGCGGGGAGAAGCAGGCATGTAAGGGTGGCCATGACGTCGCTGATCGCGAATGAAGGAATCAAGGCATTGCGAGCAAGAACCTGCGGTGACAATGCCGCTCAGATTTGCCGCGAAATACACTGAAGAGTTACCAGTCCGTCGACGGCGTTGTTTCACATTTCCGGCTGGCGAGTATCACCATTACTGGGGTTCTGGGCACCATGGCGCGAATGATCGATCTCGTCCGTTCATCAGCTTTACCTTCCAACCTGATGCAGGCAGCTTCCAAAGGATCTCTTTCAATTCCTGCCGGCGAGATGATCGAAATTCTGGTGTATCTCGCAACTACCAGCAAGATCTTCGGCGAACAGGCACAGCTCACTCTGGCCGGATGGGACGAAACTTTGTCCCGGGCTGCGGCTTCTGATCCGCGCACACCCCAGGAAGTGCTGAGCTACATGGTTTCTCCGCAGAATTTGCGTCCGATATTGCTGCCCGCGCTGCTGGACAACCCTTCCGTCAGCGATGCGTCATTGAGCGAGCTTGCTGCCGCCGGGCCCCGTGAAGTGGTGGACGCAATGTTGAGCAGTACACGCATAATCCATTCGGCGGAAATTTTGAAGGCATTGGGTTCGAATCCAAATCTGAGCGGAATCCAGTCGGCAAAAATCGAAAGTGAGATCGAGGCATTAACCCCCAAGGTCTCGAATCCTGAATCGGAAACTCCGGCTTCATCAGGACCTCCTACCGGAAACCCGGCAGAAGCTCCGCTGGAAACTGAAAGCTCCGAATTGAACGACATGCCGGAGGATGGACTGCTTGCCTACCTCAGTGAACATGCATCTGAAATCAGTGAGGAGGCAGACAAGCTATTTCAGCCTATCGGCGGTTTTTATGACGAATTTGTGCCTGGCGCTGAGGAGGACTCCGCCGGCGAGGCTGCGAGTGAGCCCAACTCCGTGCCCGATGCCTCCGCAGAGACCGCCCCGGCCGCGCAAATAGCCCCGGCAGCCGCGACCGCCAAGAGATCGCATCTTGGCGCGGGACATGAGCGGGGAAGCGCTCTGCAGAAGATTTCACGCCTGGACGTTAAAGGCCGCATCCAGCTGGCGATGAAGGGAAATAAAGAGGAACGCTCTCTGCTCATCCGTGACGGCACCAAAGTGGTTGCGCTGGCGGTGCTGGAGTCGCCCAAGCTCAGCGACAGCGAAGTCGAACGGTTTGCCAGTCAGAAGAATGTTTTGGAGGCCGTGCTTCGCGGCATCACAATGAAACGCCGCTTCGTCAAGCACTATGGCATCGTGCGAAACCTGGTTTTCAACCCGAGGACTCCGCTGGACGTCTCTCTGGGCCTGGTCAAGCACCTGCTGACCCAGGACCTGCGTCATTTGTCTGGGAATAAAGATGTCTCGGACACGGTTCGCAAGCTGGCCACCAAGATGTTCAAGCAGAAGCTCAGTGCCAATAAGAAGAGCGAATAAACAACCGCAGCGCTGGCGCCTCCCTCGCAGCCTCACTACAATGCTCTGGTCATGCCGTCACAGACCCAACCAGACGCCATCGCGGACTTGCTGAAACGTGCCAGGACGATCGCCGTCGTCGGTCTCTCCAATAGTCCGCTGCGGCCCAGCCATGGGGTGGCGGCCTACATGCAAACTCAGGGCTACCGGATTATTCCCGTGAATCCCAACATCAGAGGGTCGCTGGGAGAGAAGTCCTACGCGTCATTGCTGGAAGTTCCGGAGAAGATCGACATCGTAAATATTTTTCGCCGTCCGGAGTTCGTGGAAGAGGTCGTCGACCAGGCGATCCAATTGAAAGTACCCGCGATCTGGATGCAGGAGCAGGTTGTCCACGAAAGGGCGGCGAAGAAAGCCCGCCTGGCGGGGATCTTCGTAGTAATGGACCGCTGCATCCTGCAAGACCACCGCGCGCGTTTCGGATGAATTCGTCGAGGCTACTTCACCACCTGGTTTAGCACGTAGGACTTGCTGCCAGCATTGCTGACATCCGACAAATAGATAGCGGATATCTGATGAGTACCGATCGAGAGCGTAGAGATAGTAAATTTGGCTACCCCGCCGATCAATGGCTCGTCGGTAGTTCCCATATGTCCATTCCTAAACCTTACTTTACCTTCTGGGGCAATTGGACCCGTTCCCTTCACGCGCGCGGTGAACGTCACAGCTCGACCAAAGTTGGAAGGATCGGGAAACGAGCTTAAGGTTGTCGCGGTCGGATACTTCTTTACGATCTGCGTTACCGCTCCGAAGCTTGGGGCGAAAGTAACATCACCGCCGTACTTTGC
>CATPBY010000540.1 GCA_955652845.1 uncultured Terriglobales bacterium
CAAACTGGTAGCGCTGTAGTGGGCGCCTCGATCACTGTTACGGACGTCGAAAGAGGCATCTCGCGAAACTTGGCCACGGATGACGCCGGCCAGTATTTTGCTCCCAACTTGCTTCCGGGAATATACAAAGTGCGGGTAGAAGCCGGCGGTTTCAAGGTTCTGGAGCGCTCGAACATTCAATTGGAAGTCGGCGCTGACGTACGGATTGATGTCGTGCTGCCGCCGGGCAATGTCCTGGAGGTGGTACAAGTCCGCGAGGAGGTCGCGCTGGTGGACACCACTAGCGCCACTCTGGGTGGTACGTTCGACAATCAGACCATCAATGACCTGCCCCTGAATGGACGGGATTACCAGAAGCTGCTCACGCTGCGACCAGGCGTCATGATTTACCCGGGCGGCGGCGGCTGGACGCAAAGCGCCAATGGTGTTCGTCCTGAGTCCAATGCATACATTGTGGACGGTTTGACCAACGACGAACCCTTTTCCGCTCTGAGCGTTATCAATGCTCCCGGCTTGGTGGGAGATGCAGTCACGGTTATTCCCATCGACGCTATCCAGGAATTCAATACCCAGATAAACCCGAAGGCAGAATACGGGTGGAAGCCCGGTGCAACTGTCACAGTAGGACTGAAATCGGGTACCAACAGCATCCATGGCACCGCCTACGCGTTTGGGCGGAGCGAGAGTTTTGACGCCCGCAACTATTTCAACCCTGCGCCTCAGCCCAAGGTGCCATTGGACTTCAAACAATTCGGCGCCACTGGCGGCGGCCCAATTATCAAAGACAAGCTGTTTTACTTTGTGGGCTACGAGGGACAACGTTATACCGTGGGGAATTCGTTCGTCGTATCCGTGCCAACCACGGCCTCGGTGGGTGATCCGGGCATTAGCTTTCCGGATGCTAAAAACGATCTGCAGGCTAACGGGATCCCGTTGAGCCCGCTGAGCCTCCATCTGCTGCAGTTGTACCCGGCTAATTCAAGTACTTCTTCGAGTGTGACTATTGGCTTTCCTAACGTAAACAGCTCGGATAGTGTCCTCGGAAAGATCGACTATCACATCAATCAGCGCCACACAGTGAATGGCATGGTCTTTTGGGGACGCGATTTTGAAACCGCTCAGGATCAAGCCTTTCTCCAGCCGCCATGGCTGTCTACCCAGAGTCAGAAGCCAATCACTGCCGGAGGCAATTGGACTTGGACGCCGAATTCGCGCTGGGTGAACGAAGCCAGGTTTGGATACTTGTATGACAATAAGGCCAACCTGGCGGTGGATCACAATGTGCCGGCTACTGCCTATGGCATCAATACGGGCGTAACCGATCCCCTGCGGTTCGGAATGCCGCAGATTAATATCGCCCCTTTCAACTCCCTGGGCGGCGGGGTGAACTGGCCAAAGTTTCAGGGGCCCGACAGTGTCTGGCAGGGAAGCGACGGGGTTTCCTATTTGCGCGGCAAACATGCTCTGAAGTTCGGTGGCGAGATACGTCGCGGTAGCGTTAATGAGGGTTCTTTCCGCGGCAGTAAAGGGCAGCTTTTCTTTAATGGCGGCGTCGCCTTCTGCGTTCCTCAGCCCAATTGCACTACGAAAAGCTCGACGCCGTTCGAGGATTTCCTGGCCGGCGATCCAAGTTTCGGAAAGATCAGCTATGGAAACCCTAAGCGTCACGAAACTCAATGGCTCTACGCCAGCTTTTTGCAGGATGACTGGCGAGTCACGCCAAAATTGACCCTGAATCTCGGCCTGCGCTACGAGTACACCACTCCGATCAAAGAGGACCACGACCTGCTGGGTAATTTCGATCCCAACCTTGGTGGATTGGTCCAGGTGGGCAAACAGATCAGTTCTCCGTATAAGCCCGATCATCGCCAATTCGCGCCGCGAGTAGGCCTCGCATGGGACGTTACCGGCAAGGGGACGACGGTGGTTCGGGCTGGAGGAGGCATTACTTACGACACAATTTCCATGGAGACATTACTGGTCCAGGAGAACGTTCAAAATGCCACGACCATCGGTCTGGCGACCATTCCCACTGGCGCTGCGATTGTGGTGAATGGCGTCACCACTGCTGGCAGTGGCACCATTGCCGTAAGCTCGGTCAAAATTCCTGGCTCCGGCCCGAGCGGTCTCAACTGGAATGGCTCCTCTGTGGGCGGTTCCCCCGTATTTCCTGTCGCCCCGATCGAATGCGGCGATGGCGTCGGGAACGATCCCGCGCAATGCAACCTGCTGGGTATCGACCGCAATTTCCGTACTCCCTTTATTAGCACATGGAGTGTAGGGGTCCAGCACGCATTCACTAACAATCTCGCTGTCGATGTGGCCTACGTCGGCAATCACGGATCGGATCTGATCGGTATCCGCGACATCAACCAACCGGGACTGGGCGGAACCCCGGGACCTTTCGCTACCCAGTTCCCTTACCTTGGATTCATCAACATGATGTCGAACCTTTACCGGTCTAACTACCACGGCCTTCAGGTAACGGTGACCCAGAGACTTTCCCACGGACTGTCCTTCCTTGCCGGCTACACTTATTCCCACGCGCTTGATGATTCCTCTACTAATCAGAACCAATTCCTGCCGCAGGACAGCACACGTCCGCAAGGGGAATACGCCAGCAGCGACTTCGACATCAAGCACCGCTTTACTCTCTCTTTGACCTATGCCATTCCAGGAAAAAAGTCTTTTGCGCAGCTGCTTCAAGGCTGGGAGGTCAATTCGATAGCTACTTTGCAAAGCGGACAACCCTGGACGGTAAACGATACCGTTAACAACATCAGTGGGACTGGCGAGGCTACGGAGCGCTGGGATTTCTTTGGCAATCCTTCTGATTTCACGTCCGGGCCTACCCCTATACCATACTTCGCGCCCGGTGCTCCCATGCCGGCCGCTTGTTTATCGAACGCCGCGGCGATTGGCGGTACATCCTCTCTTCAGACATTCGGGTGCTACGCGAAGGGAAATTCTGTAATGATTCCTCCAGCCTTCAACACCTGGGGCACCATGCGCCGCAACATGTTTCGCGACTCCGGGTTTCGCGATCTGGACCTTTCCGTCACTAAACTCTGGAAGTTCGGGGAACGATTCTCCGCTCAATTCCGGGCTGAGTTCTTCAACATCTTGAACCATCCCAGCTTCGCTAATCCGTACGGTGGAACCAGCGGATACGGGCCGGGCGCCTTTGACGACCCATCGTCCACCGGCATTTTCGGTTGTGGTTGCGCAACGCCGGACCAAGCCGGTGGCAATCCCGTAGTTGGCTCGGGCAGCAACCGTGCGTTGCAACTGGGCCTGAAGTTAATCTTCTAGTTTGTAAGTGTTGGCACGGGCTCCCGCCGTGCGTGCTCACAACTCGAAGATTTTTTTTGGCGTCTTGTGAAGGCATTCGCTCGCCTCATCCGTCTCAACCAGATAATTGTCGCAGATATGCACAAACATGGACGGGGTCGAGTACGCGGGGTGCACCACCATGTTCATCCCTTTTTCAAGGCCCATGGTTTCGTCGGACCGAACCAGTGGACGTTCTATCAGGTCGTATCCTTGCGAATGGGCGTAAACCCGCGACTCCGGCGGCACTCCTTTTTGTTGCATGAACCTGTCGTGTGCCAGAGCTAACTGAGCGCACGAAGCGGCGGGCTTGAGCGCTTGCACGGTGTGCTGCTGCGCCTGCTTGACGATCTCGAATCCGTCGATCAGCTCTTGCGATGCCTTCCCTAAGACAATGGTCCGGCTAAGCTCGGTATAAAACCCACCCGGACCATTGTTCTCAATCAGCAATGACATGTGATCTCCGCGTTGTATGGTGCGCCCTTGAAAGTGCCTCTGAGCAAAAAATGCGGGCTGACCCAGTTTCGCCGACCTGCCTAGAAAAATTCCCTGTTCGCTTCCCATCAGCTGTCCTTCGTACTGCGCCAGCGCAAATACTTCGAGATCGCGCATACCCGGCTTGATGTGGGCGAGCACCTTACCAAAGACGGCGTCCTGCAACGCAGCCGTTTTGCGGATTAATGCGATCTCTTCATCGCTCTTTACAGCTTTGACGTGATCGATGAAATTTGTCTCGTCCGAAAACTCCGCTTTACCAGACTGGTCCTTCCTGATGTGAGAGACAAATCCATGCGGCATCGCGCCTAGCCCGACCCAACCGATCCGCCGGTAGCTTCTTCGCCTCAGGATGTCGCATACAACTTCCGCGTCATAGTTCTGGGTGTAGGCAACCGATGGGAATGCGGAGGTGGTAATAATCTCCGCCACACCAGGATTCTCGGGATCATCACTTGCCGGGTTTCGCTTACGCCCGGACGGCCCATGCTCGATCACCGTCATCAGGTCCGAATTATGAAACAGGATCGTACGGGGATAGTAGGCAGGAATGTCGGTAAACCACTTGACATAGCCGCCGGTAAAATCCCTTGCTGTCTGGGTGATCAGGGCTTCGAGGCCGCGCTGCGTCATATGATCGCGGACGAGGCGCCAGCGCCGTTCGAGTTCGCGGCGGGAAATTCGGGCGATTCTGCGGTCGTCCACTCCGGCGTCGGGTGGCTGCGCGGCCGAAACCGACTGAAACTCCGAGATCACCTGCCCTCCGACGTGCCTGCGACGGTCGAGTGCGAAGGCGTGGAACTTAAGACAAAAGCGGCTGTGGCTGCGATTACGGAAGGCACGGCTATCACATAAAGGATACCGCTTGTGCTCCAATGCAGAGAAAGCAAGATGCCACCAATCAGCGGCCCAACAATTTGTCCGGTTCGTCCAATGCCGAGCGCCCACCCGATCCCACTGGAGCGCATCGCCGTTGGATAACGTGTGGCTGCAATGGCGTTGGCTGAATTCTGAGCTCCGAAAGTGAAAAAACCCGCGCAGAAAGTGGCCGCCATTGCCCACATCGCTTTGTTCCCCGCCATGCCGATCCCGGTAATGAACGTTCCGCTCAAGATGTACGCGCAAGCCAGTACAAGATAAGGGTTGAACTTATCGCACAGTGGCGCGATCGCAAGTCCGCCGGCGATGCCACCGAAATGTAACAACGCCGCAATCACAATCGCCGCATGCTGAGCTAATCCGGCTTTGTGAAGCACCGTGGGCAACCAGCTGTTCAGAGAGAATAGAGCCAGCAGATTCATGAAGAACATCAGCCAGAGCAGGAGGGTCATGCGGGCGCGGCCTTCGCGAAACAGCAACACCACCGGAAAACCCTTCTCCTTTTTTTCGGAATTGATGAACTGCACCGGCTCTGAGAACGTCAGGCTAGGGTTCATCCGCGAGAGCGTTACGGCGATTTGGCGTCTGTCCGTTCCTCGCTGGGTCAACCCATAGACGGATTCCGGCAACTTCCATATCAGTAGTGGAGCGATCGCGATGGGTAGAATAGCGCCGAAAACGAAAACCGAGCGCCAACTGTGCGTATCGAGAATGTGAGCCGTGATAGGACCAGCAAGTGCCGACCCAAAAGAGAATCCCAGCCACGTCATCAGTACCAGAGTTACTCTGAATTTTTTGGGAACGCACTCGGCGGTAAGAGCTAGCGCGTTGGGGACCACTCCTCCCAGGCCGAGGCCGATGGCGAAGCGCATCCACATCAATTGTGGTACGGTGTTGGCCAGAGATATCAGCAGGGTACAAACGGCGAAGAAAAGCATTGAGCCGATGATGATAGGCTTGCGGCCAACCCTATCGGCAAACGGAGCGAGCACCAAACCGCCTAGAATAGCGCCCAAGCCACCAGCGGCGAACACCAGCCCCAGAGCTGCCGGCTTCACCCCTAACGCAGTACTGAGGGCGGGAGCCACATAACCAATAGCTTGAGTATCGAAGCCATCGACAAACATCGCCGAAGCACAAAGCAGAAGCACCTGAATCTGGAACAGGCCGATCTTTTGCCGATCGATCAGTTCCGCGACGTCCACCAATGTTGCGGTGGCGGCGATCCCGGCTTTTTCTGTCATTGCCTGTTCCTCGGAGGCGAAGCCATGTTGGGGAGGCAGTATACCGTGGATATCAGCGGGCACAAAGTCGACGGAGAGATCCGTGAAGGAGTTAATCGAGGGGATCCTGCCCGGTGTACTTCAAGATGTAAAGCCCTCCGCTAATTCGGTCAGTCGCGTAGATCACGCCCTTTTCGTCCACAATGGCATGGTTGATCTGGATGGTATGGGTTGGATTTCCGGAGGGAGCATGCGGAACAAAGTATCCGATCTCTTTGATTTGAGGTGGCGCGTTTGGCACTCCGTTATATTCCAATCTATAAAGGCGAATTCCACCATTGAAAAACGTGCCCACGAAAGTATTCCTCAAGTGAGCCGACGTGGCACTGGGGAAGTTGGGATGCACATTGTGGGCACCGAAACGGCCGCCCCGGGTGCACAACTCTCCGGCGTTTTCTGGTAGAGGAGCCGTGCCTACGATGACCGGGTTCGTCTCGTCACGCAGATCCACTAGCCACACCAGTTTCGGCGCGTCACCGCAGTTTTCCATTACCGCTTCGTCCGAGATGATTGCCATCCCGCGACTGAACAGCGGTTGCACTGTGTGGGTCCAAGCTGGATACGGAGGAGAGAATTTTAGACGGCTCACAAGCTTGGGAGAGAAGGTGTGACGCCGCCCCGCACGAACGGCGGCCAGTCCAGAGATATCCAGAATAATCTGTCCGCCATCCATGTAACCGATGTAAGCACGGTCTGATCGGTCGGGGAATACTTCAATATTGTGCGCACGATATCCGTCATCAATAGGATGTCGCTGAGGGAGGCAGGCTGGGAGGCAGGAGTCAGTTTTCTGAGTTCCGGGAAGCCACCAGCGGCCCGCCTCGCGGGGGTGTTGCGGATCTCGAAGGTCCACAACCAAGTAAAATTGATCGTCTTTTGGATTGGCGGGATTCGAGTCCGGTGCGCCGCTTGCGAGGTGGGCAAATTCTCCGTCGACAAACCACAGCCAGTGGACTCCGCGTGAGTTTGGGCCAGCGGTATCAAAGAATGAGAGCGCGAGATCTTGCATGCTTCGCGCCTTCTGAACGCGCGCGGGATCTGACACATCAAGGATCCACATTCCGGCCGGAGATTGACCCATCTTCATGGTTTGATTCGCCACCACGAGTATGTTTCCCGAAAGACCCAGGGAGTTGCAGCGCGTGACGGCTGGGGCTGGGGATGGGAGCTGGTTTACTAAAACAGGAGCGTCAGGATGTGTAACGTCAACCATGCTAAGGCAGGTGCTTTGCGCCTCGTGCGCGATGAAAAGGATACGGCGGCCATCAGGACGCTGTTGAATTGCCAATCCCTCGCCCCCATCCCCATGGCCGTTGAGATTCTCCTGGGCGATCAACAGCATATTCTTCTGCTCAGCCTTTACTTGAGCATTCGTAGGTACCACGAAAGTAGGGGCTACGGAACAAAGAGCGAAGAGCGCAAGAAATCTGCACACGCGAAACCTTCCTATCGACGAAAACTTCTCATGACTAAATCTGGCGTTAACCGAGTCTCCCATCTCAGGGTAATCCGCGGGGAGGATTCTCGACGAATCATAAGTTGTCAGGTTAAGTAAAGGAATGGAAAACATGCGCATCACTGCTTGAATAAGCGAATATAGCTGAATTGTTGCTTAAGCAAATCTTACATCGATTCTGTGTACGCGTGGTCGGCTTGTTAAAAGGAAGTTATCGATCAGTCGACGGCGCCGATTTATTGCAACTCTACAGGCAACCTAACCGCGTGCCCGCCTGTGCATCGAGCCGAATCCTTGGGCTGGGGGGGCGGTTGTGAAAGGGTTGGCCGACCACTCATCCAGAATCGACCGGTGCAAATCACAAGCGGCTTTTCCAGACTATAATGGCGCGCACTCATGGCTTTAGCTTCTGGCACAAGACTCGGACCTTATGAAATTGTTGCACCTGCAGGTTCGGGGGGCATGGGCGAAGTGTATCGTGCGCGTGATTCCCGTCTCGACCGTTCCGTTGCCATCAAAATTCTGCCGGCGCATCTGTCTGAAAGCGCCGAAGCTCGACAACGCTTCGAACGGGAAGCACGAGCGCTCTCTTCTTTAAGTCATCCCAATCTCTGCCATCTTTACGACGTGGGTGAACACGGCGGCACCAGCTACCTAGTGATGGAATACCTGGAAGGCGAGACGCTAGCTGACCGGCTTCGTAAAGGGCCATTGCACCTCGACCAGCTTCTGAAAGTCGGGGTAGAGATTTGCCAGGGGCTGGAAAAGGCGCATCGCAAGGGAGTGGTTCATCGCGACCTGAAACCGGGCAACATCATGCTCACTGGAAGCGGCACCAAGGTGATGGATTTTGGCCTTGCGAAAACTGCGGCTGCGGCCGTTGAAGTGGTCGCTTCTTCGGACTCGCTCGATACCATGTCGCGTCCGCTAACCAAAGAAGGAATGATCGTCGGAACATTCCAATATATGTCCCCAGAGCAGGTAGAGGGGCGTGAGGCTGATGCACGCAGTGACATCTTCTCTCTAGGGTCAGTGCTGTACGAGATGGTGACTGGTAAGCGTGCCTTCGAGGGTAAAACTACCGCCAGCACCATTGCCGCCATCTTGGCCGGCGAGCCAAAACCTATATCAGCGATTCAGCCGATGTCTCCGCCGGCGCTCGAGCACGTTGTCATGACGTGCCTGGCGAAGGATCCGGATGAGCGCTTCCAGACCGCACACGACGTCAAATTGGATCTCCAGTGGGTCGCGCGGGCGGGTGCGCAAAGTGCCGTAGCAGCGCGATCCTCCGCTGTGCGCTCGCACGCGGACCGCGTTGCGCGGTTGTTGCTCGCCATTATGGTTCTGCTTGTGACGGCCGGAGGCACATTTTGGTGGATGCAGGCGCACCAGGCGCCTCCGCCAATGTTCTTTAACGATTCTGTATCCTCGGCTGTCAGCGACGTCGCCTTGTCGCCCGATGGGCGGGTTTTGGCGATGGTTACCTATTCGGAACAAGCCAACAAGAACATGATATGGACGCAGAGAGTCGGTGGCCGAGATGCAAATGCTGTGCCCGGAACCGAAGGTGCGTTCCATCCGTTCTGGTCACCCGATGGCCGATCCGTAGGATTTTTCTCGCAGGGAAAGCTCAAGAAAGTGGATGTCAACTCCGGAAGGTCAGCCCAGATATTGTGCGATGCTCCCCACGGCCGTGGCGGCACCTGGAATCGAGACGGAGTCATCTTGTTTTCACCGGAGGGCTTCGGTGGGCTGTACCGGGTTTCGTCGGGAGGGGGCACGCCAACCGAGGTCACCAAGGCGGACGCCTCCCGCTCGGAATGGAGCCACCGATGGCCGGTATTTCTTCCCGACGGCCGGCACTTCCTCTTCTTAGCAGCTAACTTCTCGGGACATTTCGAAAAAAATGAGATCTTTGTAGGTTCTCTGGATTCTGCTGAGAAGTGGCCCGTCGTCAGCGCCAGCTCGAATGCGGTTTATGCCGAGCCTTATCTGTTGTACGTGAAAGACAACGCCCTGGTAGCCCAGCGCTTCGACCCTCGCCGATACGTGCTCAGTGGAGAACCGCACGCGCTCAGCGACGGAGTTCAATACATCCCCACCATCGATCTTGCCGTTTTCGACGCTGCTGGCAAGGGGACCTTGGTGGCACAAACTGGAACGGGCGCGGTAAGGTCGCAATTGATGTGGTTCGACAGGAACGGAAAACCTTCTGGTGCAGTCGGGACGCCGGGCATTTTCGGCAACCTGTCTCTCTCGCCCGACGACCGGCGGGTGGTCGTTGACCAGACTGACAGCGACGGTCGTCACATCAATATCTGGATTTACGAATTAGCCAATGCAGCAGCTTCCCGACTTACTTTTAACCTGGCCGTTGACCAGTTGCCCGCGTGGAGTCCGGATGGCAAGCGGGTGGTTTTCGGGTCGAACCAAAAGCTGCGCTTCCTTCTATACGAAAAGAATTCAGATGGCTCCGGGTCCGCACAGGAGATCGCGGACCTCGGGGCTGAGGAGGTCGGACCATGGAGCTGGTCTCGCGATGGCAAGTACCTATTGGTCATGAAGAACAAAGCGCTTTGGTATCTGACGTTCTCCGATTACCAAGCGAGGCCGCTGGTCGAAAGCGGCGGCAACATCCGCAATGGTCAGTTTTCACCTGATGGGCGCTTCGTGGCTTATTCCTCTAACGAAAACGGGAATTGGGAAATTTATGTGTCGCCTTTCCCCAGCGGAAACAGCAAATGGCAGGTATCGAGAGGAGGAGGCGAAGAGCCGCGATGGAGCGGGAACGGCAAAGAATTATTCTATCTGTCAGGCGAGGGCAAGATGATGTTAGTCGAGATGAAGGCAGGTGGCACCTTCGAAACCGGACCACCGGTGACTCTGTTTCAGACCCGTACCCGACAGGCGGTTTCCTTTATGGACGCTTTTTCTTACGATGTGACCAGCGACGGGCGGAAGTTTCTGATCAACACGCGAGTGGACGAGCCCAATGCGTCACCTCTGTCGGTTGTTCTTAATTGGTCCTCAGAGATTGAGAAGTAGGTGCCTAGGAATCGACTGCACCCGGGAGTCTCGTAGCATGTAACGCGACCCAATTCCAGGATCAAAAACCAGACGATCCCGACAGTTATCGCCGGATGACGGCAACCCTAAAATAATCCCAAGGTCAGAGTAGCCGACCAACCGTCCGTGATCGGCCGGATCGGCCACCTGCTGCGTGGGCTATAACTGCGCGCACGGACGGCTCTAGCTTCTGGCGCCTTATGAAGTCCAGTCGCGACTAGGTGCGGGCGGCATGGGTGAAGTGTATCGCGCCAAGACACACGCCTCGAGCGCACCGTCGCCAGCGCCAGCGCTCCCGTCCAGCAATTCCAGACGATACCGTCATAATCGAGAATCCTTCGAAACTCGGCCGTGGCGGTGTCGCCTTGTCCGGAAGCAAGGTATGCCTCGCCACGTCCATAGCCCGAATGAAGGCAGGAAGTGTTGGCAATTCGATGGCTGGAGGCGGTCACAGACCTAGGTTTGACTGGGGAAGAACCCGCCCGTGCCGATCCACAATTCCGCGAGGGATTTGAGATTCTTCTTGTAAGTGCGGGTGACCATGAATTCCTTTCCGCCCTCAACTCGAAGGCAGTATTCCCCCGTCGAAAGCGGCCTGATTTCTTCTACAAACGAGGTGTTCACGAGCACAGATCGGTGGATGCGGATGAATCCGTGGGTTTCGAGCGTTTCTGCCATCACCGAAATAGACTCCCGCATTAGATAGGAACTCGCTTTCCGTTGGAGCCACACGCATTTACCCTTAGCCCGAACGGAGACCACGTCGCCCAGATTGATAAAGAGAATCTTTCCGCTGACTTTGATAGCTACCCGGAGAGACTGTGGCTTCGCAAGCGCCTGCAACCGTGGGGAAGTTTCAGTGGGTCTGGCAGCTTGTTCTCCCGCGTGGAGTGCCGTGGCCCCGGGTGCACGCGAATGCTCCTCCACGCGGTCAAGGAGAGAATCGCCAGCGCCTTCTGGACTCGAAACTGCATGTCCGGCTGGGCCCATCTCCAGAGGGTTCATCTTGATGTCCTACATAACGGGGCAGGCGTCACATCCGACCACGTGCCGGGCAGGTCAATCGCTACGAGGTGAACTTCCTCGCCAAGCGGGGCATCACCTTGTGATAGTCGTACCAATCCTCGGGAAACGGATGTAGCAGGATCACGGTCGGGCCGGTTCCGCCGCGAACGTAGCGG
>CATPBY010000541.1 GCA_955652845.1 uncultured Terriglobales bacterium
ATATAGTTGACCGGCTCGATATTCCGGTGTTGGTAGCTGAACTGGGCAGCGGCAGTGGAAAAAAGACCCGGTGGATTCTTGAAGCTCTCTCCTATCGCCAGTCGACTTCCTATTGCCCCATCGAAATTTCGCCCGCCGCGCTGGCCATGTGCCGGCGTGAATTAGGGGACATTGATTCCATCAGCATCGTGGGCTTTGAGCGCGAGTATCTGGATGGTCTTGCGGAAGTCGCTGCGCAACGGGCGGAGGGACAGCATCTGCTGGTGTTATTCCTGGGCAGCACTATCGGAAATTTCGACCGCCCGGCGGATACGGCGTTCTTAAGAGGAGTCCGAATGATATTGCAAGCCGGGGACTCGCTTCTCCTCGGGACTGACTTGCTGAAACCGATCCCGCAACTCCTGGATGCGTACGATGATGCGCTCGGCATCACAGCGGCGTTCAATCTCAACCTGCTGGCACGCATCAATCGCGAACTGGACGCTGATTTCGACTTGCAACAGTTTCAGCATGTCGCGAAATTCAATCGCATATCGGGAAGTGTGGAGATGCATCTGCAATCCAAACGAAAACAAACTGTCGTGATTCCCCAGGCTGAGCTCTCAGTTACATTTCTCGAAGGCGAAACCATTTGGACTGAAAGCAGTCATAAGTATTCTTCCGATGAGGTGATCCGAATAGCCGGCGAAGCCGGCTTTCGCTGCGAGACGCGGTGGATCGACGGTGAGTGGCCTTTTGCCGAAAATCTGCTGGTCGCAGAATAATCGCTTCTAATTTACCAGGGATCGGAGGAGATGGGATTATGTCGCTACGACTTCGACGTCACCCTGGCGTTCTGTAACTTCGAGTTGCACGCCATCCTTTTTCCGTTGGAAGAATAAGTCCACAGAACTGCCGCCGCTGCGAACGCCCTTAATCGATAGTTGCGGAATACCAAGAGGCAGAAACGGACGATCAAAAAGAATTCGCTTTTGGGCGTCGTTTATAGACGCACCCAGGCAGGCTTCAAGCAGCAGGAAGACCGCTCCGGACGCCCAAGTCTGTGGCGAACATGCCACGGGGTAAAGCGTAGGTCCTTCGCCGCGTCGCCGATCGAGCCCGCAAAATAATTCTGGGAGGCGGCGAAGGTCGGCCCACCGGCTGGCATCCAGAAGGCCGAGCAGGATTTGTCCAGCCATCTCCTTGTGTCCGTACTTAGCCAGGCCGCTGCCGATGATTGAATTATCATGCGGCCAAATCGAGCCGTTATGGTACGACAAGGGATTGTAGCGGGCCTGTCCCGCAGCGACGGTTCGTATCCCCCATCCACTGAACGAATCTTGGGCAAAAAGGGTTTCCGCGACCCTCGACGCCCTTTCTGGCGCGGCAATTCCAGAGTACAGACAGTGTCCGGCATTTGAAGTCTTGATCCGGCATGGCTTCTTATTGGCATCCAGAGCCAAAGCGTAAGTGGACAAGTCTTCGCACCAGAACGCTTCTTCAAATTTCGTCCGAAGTCGTTCTGCTTCCGCCTCCAGGGCGGCGCATCGATTCTTGTCTCCCAAGGTACAGCTCATTCGGGCCGCTGCCCGCTTCGCTGCGTACACGTAGCCTTGCACCTCGCACAAAGCTATCGGCGCTTCCGCCAGTCGTCCGTCAGCGTGAAAAACCGAATCATTCGAGTCTTTCCATCCCTGTTGCACCAGGCCTGTGCTCGAACGTCGCGCGTATTCCACAAAGCCATCGCCATCCATATCTCCGAAACGTTCGATCCATTGCAGTGCCAGCTCCACATTCGGCCACAAACGCTGTACCAGCTCACGATCACCGGTGCGGTCATAGTACGAACCCGCCAGTACAATGAAGAGTGGAGTCGCGTCGACACTTCCGTAATAGCGGCCGAAGGGGATCTCGCCGAGAGCGGCCATCTCGCCGCCGCGCGTCTCATGCAGAATCTTGCCGGGCTCGGCTTCAATGGCCGGAATGGATTCGGTCGCCTGGGTCGCTGCCAAATACTGCAGAACGCCTTTTGCGATCCACGGACACAGCCAAAGCATTTGCAATGCGGTGATAATCCCGTCGCGCCCAAACACAGTGCTGAACCATGGCACCCCGGCATAGGGATAATTCACTTCCGGGTTGCCGATCATCATCATTTGAACGTCCGAGGCCGAACGTCGAATCCAGTCTGTAAATCGGGAGTTTGAACTGCCTATCTGCGGAAATGATTCCGCGTCCGCTTTCTGTTCGTCCCTGGCCGCCGCGATTGCGCGGTTGTAGCCCACCGATTTATGTTCGGCCTGCGAAGTGTAAGAACAAGAAATAGATAGATGCACAGCCGTCTTTTGCCCCGGCTCCAGCTGGACTTCAAAGCGCAGTTCCGATGGTGAGATGTGTTTTGGTACGGGTTCGCATTGAACCCGAGTCTGCCGGACCGTGTGGTCCAGGCCTTCATAGGAGAGCACTACCTGGTCCTTCTCCACCCGATCTTCGAGACGCTGCCCTTTCTTCGCCCGGTGCATGCCACGAACTTCGAAAATATCGGCGAAGTCGGCGCAATATCTCATGGTGAATGGCACCGACAGAGATGTGGGACCGTAATTCATGAAGGCGAATTCTTCATAGCAGGCGTCGTGCCACAGAAATTTAGATCGTTGAAGGTGCAACATACCCCGTGGTATGGCAACTTTGTCGCGATGTGAAACGTCCAGATTGGTGAGATCCGCGGTGAAGAGAAAATTGTTCGCTTTGATCGCAGAACTCAACAGCAGGGGTCTGGCATCCCATAGCCAAAGCACAAATTCGGAGAGGTGCCGGGTACCTTGACAATAAAGTCCCTGCTCCCCCAGCCCTGATTTTTGGACGTCTCCCAAATGGTCGAACACGGAGAACATCCGGCCATATTTCAGAACCTTGGCGCGGTCGTCTACAGGCGATAACTTGGTAGCTATGTAGTACTGCTGGGTGATTCGAGCGTCGTCCAACTGAGAACCCCGTCGGAAACAGTGGCCGAGGACGAAGATTCGGCTCGAGCCAGCCGTTGATAGATATTCAAATAATCCTGTGCCATACGCCCGGCGTCGAAATGCTTCTCAAAATACCGGCGACATTTTCTTCTATCGATCTCTCCGAGCCGTCCTACCGCGGCTACTGCCTTCTCCAAGTCAGGCACTATAAAGCCCGTAACTCCATCTTGTATCACCTCAGGGACAGAACCGCCGGGGTATGCAATTACCGGGGTACCGCAGGCCATCGCTTCAATCATCACCAAACCAAACGGCTCCGGCCAATTGATGGGAAAGATCAGCGCAGCGGCGTCTGCTAAAAACTTCTTCTTCTCCGGATAGCCAATCTCCCCTATGAATTCCACCAGCGGATGATCGAGCAACGGCTTAACCACGCTTTCAAAATAGGCCACGTCAACACGATCGATTTTAGCCGCTATCTTGAGCCGCATCCCTGACCGGTTGGCGATCTCGATCGCTTGATCCAGACCCTTTTCCGGCGAGGTCCGGCCCAGAAACGCCAGATATCCGCCAGCTCCAGAAC
>CATPBY010000542.1 GCA_955652845.1 uncultured Terriglobales bacterium
ACGTGTCCGAAAAGAGTCGATTCCAGAAGATCCGGAGGCATGGACCCCGTGTTGACTGGCACAAAAGAACGGTCCCGACGCGCTGAATTCAGATGAATAGCTTTGGCGATCAGTTCCTTGCCGGTCCCGCTCTCCCCTTGCAGCAGGACGGTAGAGCGGCTGGGTGCGACTTGCGCCACCAGATCAAATATCTTCAACATGGGCTCGCTTTTGCCCACGATGTTTTCAAAGTTATAGCGCTGCTTGAGGGCGCGCTTGAGTTGAATGTTTTCTTCTTCCGCACGATGGCGTGCCACGGCGGCGCGCACGTCCGCGAGAAGCTTTTCGTTGTCCCATGGCTTCTGGACAAAATTTGCGGCTCCGGCCTGCATTGCCTTCACCGCATTTTCCACCGTACCGTAGGCAGTAATCATGATCACCGACAGTTGCGGATCATGCGCCCCGATTTCAGCCAGCAGGTCAATACCATTTCGGTCAGGTAAAGCTAGATCAAGCAATACCAGATCGAATGACCGGTCACCGAGGCGCGCCAGACCTTCTTCGCCGGTCTCCGCCGACTCAACCTCATAACCTTCGAGCTGCAGCAGGGTTTCGAGCGACTCGCGGATTGCAGCCTCGTCATCGATGATCAACACTCGTCCCAAGGGTGAAGTGTTGGCCTGGCTCGGACGGCGCGAGATGACGGCTGCTTCAGACATTGACCGCCTTCCTGGTCATAGGAAAATCGACGTAGAACGTGGTTCCCTGTCCCGGCCTGCTCTCTACGCGAATCTTCCCTGCATGCTCCTGGATGATTCCATAAGTGACAGAAAGTCCCAGCCCGGTACCTTTGCCCTGGCCTTGACCCTCCCGCGGCGCCGCCTTGGTGGTGAAGAACGGATCATAGATCCGCTGGATATGCTCCTGAGCAATTCCGGTTCCGGTGTCCGAAACCATCACACTGACGCCTTCGCCATTGGAACTTACGATCCGAAGGGTCCCGCCGTTCGGCATTGCGTCGCGAGCATTCAGGAACAGGTTCAGGAACACTTGCTGCAACCGGCCAGCATTGCCGCTGATAAGAGGCAGATGGCCGGCCAGTTCATCCTGCACGCGGATCTTGGCAGTCTTAAACTGATGCTCCAGCAAGGCGAGGGTGTCGGCAATAATCTTGTTAACATCGACCTCGGCAAATTCCGTGCCGCTGGTGCGGGAGAAATTAAGCAAATTGTTGACAATTTCCGAAGCCCGGAAAGTTTGCCGGGTGATTTTGTCCAGGAGCGCGCCCTTCTGAGGATCACCCTGCAGCTGTTTCGACAGCATCTGAGCGTATGAGGAAATCACTGCCAGCGGGGTATTGACCTCGTGGGCGACGCCCGCGGCCAGCAAACCAATCGAGGAAAGCTTGTCAGCCTGCGAAAGCTGCGATTCCAGCTCCACCCGCTCGGTGATGTCATCCATGATGATCAATCGTCCGATAACGTTGAATTTCTTGGTCACCAGCGGGGCAATGGCGACGTTCACTACCCGGCTCTCTCCAGTGGGAGTGGCCAGGCGGAATTTGTACAGATTGTGGATGCCCGGGTTCTGGCGCACGCGATAGAACTCTTCCACAAATGCACCTGGAAACACCTCACTTAGCGGCCGCGTCAAAGCCTGCCACCGAGGCAGCGCGTACATGACTTCCATCTGCGAGTTCCAGGATTCGATCCGGTCGGCGAGGTCGACGGCGAGCACACCCACGTTTATGGATTCAACGATATTTTCATTGAAATCTTTCAGTCGTTCGTACTCCGAGACCTTCTGCTCCAGCGAGGCGTACAGGCGCGCATTCTGAATGGCGATGCCGATATATCCCGCTAGAGTTTCCAGTAATTCGATATCTTCACTGGTAAGGAAATCCCCCTCCACAGTCTTACCCAAACCGAGGAAGGCGATGGTCCGGTGCTGAGCACGGCATGGGATGTAATAGTTCAGCTCAAGTTGTGCAATGGATTCCTGGGAACCCGGCGTCTCGCGAGGAACCTGGTGAGTGTTGTCGAAGAAAATGTGACCCGCTTCCATTTCGGGCCGCGCTTTTGCGAGAAAGGTCAGATCGAGTCCACCGGTGTGCGTCAGTCCAAAAGACTTCGCCAGCAAGAAGCGTTGTGCAGCATCCCCTGCAGAAAGGAAAATGGCCATGCGATCAACCAGCAATGTACGTCGCAGTCGCTCAACCACCGAACTCAGCATGTTATCCAGATCAGTTTCGGCGCTTAGTTCCCTACCGAATTCAACCAGAGTCTGACGGTAGTCATAGCGTGTTCGATAGAAGAATTGGTCAATCCGCTGCTGAATCCACTTCCGCACCGGATCAAACAATAATGCCGTGACTACAATGGCTAAGATCAGGCCTTTCGGCCCGGAACTTGGCACCTGGGTATGCACTAGCTCTGCGACACCGGCGACAAGCGCGAAATAAGTGCCGATGATGGCCGCGGCGGCCAGCGTGTACACCATGCCGCGCTTGAAAATCAGGTCAACATCCATCAAGCGATAACGGAAGATGGCATACCCGAAAGTTAAAGGCAGCAGGCCGAGCGACAGGACCGAAGCTTTCATCAAAGCGGTTGGCAACGCCCCGGTGAGGTAGGGGACCACGTAAAAAAGCGTGAACGGCGTGATCGCGAGAATCGTGCCGCGCGTTACCCACTTTAGTTGCTGCCGAAGTATCGGCGTGCTTGCCCGGCGGTAGCTGTACACCAGTACCGCGGCTGCAACCAGGAAAAAAACGGCCAGATAGGCCATTTGCAGCCGGTCCAGATTCCAGCGCAATCTCTCGCTGGCCTTCATAACGTTCAAGGCCAGAATATGAATGCCCAGCAAGACTAACCCCGGCAGATAAATCAGCGGGATGGCCCAGCCATGCTTGCGGACGAAATAACGCCTCTCCGGAAAGGTCAGTACAAAATGCAGGAACAGGGCCGGTTGAAGCAGCCAGGCGGTGACATTTCCCCAGTAGATGCCCCAGTCAAAATCGTTAAACTTTCCGGTGTATTTGAAGGCGTAAAAAATGAAGGAAACCAGGCAGAAGATATAGAAGTGCGTCGACCCCGGGGCCGTCCAGCGTCGCAGCAGCACATACAAGCCAATACCCAGGTAGATCAGGGCGATCAGTCGGAGCCAGTCGTTGAGCGACCTCTCCGCCGGGACCAGAATCACCTGGGTGTCGACCGGAACGGAATCGCGGAGTAATGAATAGGTGGTCTTGGACCACGGACCTACGCGGTACAGTTGACGCACCAGCGCGGACGTGCCATTTATCTCTCGCTGGTTGATAGCCGTCAGGCGGTCGCCCTGTTTAATTCCGGCTTTGGCTGCAGGCCCCTTAAGTTCGATTCGGTCGGCCGTCAGGTTGCCATTGTGTTCAACCCACCACACCCCATCGTAAGGGATCTGGAAATCGCGTTCTTTTTGGTAATTGATGGTTGCAAAAACAATCGCCGCGGCCGTCAGAAGGAACAACAGAACGGCGGGGCGGATTTGAAATTCCCGGCTCATGGCCCGTTGGGTGACGCGCGGCTCTAGGGGGATGTTATCGCGACAAGGAGTCTGCACGTTCGGGGCCACGGTCTTAAACATCGCCTACCGCCTAAGTGCCACAGAGAAAATAACTTCCCTAATTATAAAAGCCTGCCGCATGCGTGGCTACAGTTTTTGGAATCAACATCCTATATTTGGTAACTCTTTAGCCTACAGTCAATTAAGCACCATCCCCGGCCCATGCGCGAGCATCAGAATGGGTTGGTGTCTCAGTCAGAATCGACGCAGGTTGTCCCTTGGCCGTTCGCCCTGCCAGAGTGAGAAATCCATCGACATCGCAAACCGCCTACAAGGAATGTTGGGCAATCGTGGACGGAGCCAGGATGCGCTACTTCACAACTGGCACGGGCCCGGCCTTGGTTCTGGTGCATGGTCTGCTCGGATACTCCTTTTCCTGGCGGTTTGCTATGCCGGCTTTTTCGACGATTGCCACGGTATACGCGATCGATATGTTAGGCACTGGCTTCTCCGACCGTCCGGCCGGACTAGATTGCAGGTTGCGTTCAAGCGCCGTGCGTCTGCTGCAATTCCTGGATGCCGTTGGCATTACTTCCTGCGACATGCTGGGCAGTTCATACGGCGGTGCTGTGGTCATGATGGCAGCGGCATTGGCCCCGGGCCGCATCCGTCGTTTGATCCTGGCGGCGCCGGTCAATCCCTGGTCGGCGCGCGGCACCTGGCTTGCGCCTGTCCTGACCAGCCGCGCGATTGCCCCATTACTCGTTCGCTTGGCCCCTCACCTGAAAGTGGCCCATGATGTGGTCCTCCAGCGGCTGTTTGGCGATGCTCGCAAAATTCGCCCAGGCGCAAGTGCAGGCTACTCCGCGCCATTCACGGTTCCTGGCGCTCTTGGATATCCCATGAGATTGCTGCGCTCCTGGAAGAACGATTTGCAGGAGTTACGAGCAGCCCTGCCCCAAATCACGAACTTACCCACGCTTTTATTGTGGGGCAGCCGTGACTCCGCCGTCAGCACAGCCTCGGCGC
>CATPBY010000543.1 GCA_955652845.1 uncultured Terriglobales bacterium
CGCGCACTGCAACCCGGAGTTCAGTGAGGCCTGCCATCCGCCTCGAGATCAACGGTGAGAATCGGAAACCGCCCTCAGCCTTCCGCTTCCTGGTCAGCGATGGTTAGAGCTTGGTCAAGCACACTGACGCCATGATCAATCTCTGGCTTGGTGATAATCAGCGGTGGCGCTATGACGAAATGGCTCATCCAGGCTTGGATGTACACGCCATGGCTCATCATTTGCGCCGCCACCTTGTCCACCAGCAACGGCTTCCCTGATACCTTGTCGGTGAAAGTATTAAAGGGAGATTTCGTGGTCCTGTTTTTAACTAGTTCAACCGCCCAGAACATTCCGATGCCCCGGACTTCGCCAATCGATCGATGTCTGGGTATCAATTCGTTAAGTTTCTGCCCAAGATAAGCCCCTACCTCGGTAGCCCGATCGGCCAGCTTCAGGCGCTTCATTTCATTGATGGCCGCGATGGCGGGCGCGAGCGTGAGCGGATGCGCCTCATAGGTGTGCCCATGAGAAAAGAAATGGTCGTCGAAATAGGAAGCGATCTTGCCGGTGGTGGCGCAGAGTCCGAGAGGAACTGCTGCGTTGGTGATGCCTTTCGCCGTGGTCAGAATATCGGGCGCGACATTCCAGTGATCCATAGCGAACCATTTGCCGGTGCGGCACCAGCCGGTCATAACTTCATCCGCAATCAGCAGCACCTGATGGTCGTCGCAAATCTTGCGCAGGCGCGGCATGTATTCTTTCGGGGGAACCAGCACTCCATTGGTTCCGACGACCGGTTCGACAATCACCGCCGCGACGTCGCTCTCATTCTCGATCATGTGCTCGACATAGCCGGCGCAGGCAATATTGCAGCCGGGATAGGTATGGCCGATCGGGCACTTATAACAGTTCACCTCAGGGGCAAAAATGACTCCCGGAATTTTCCCTGCCGGTTCCATCGCCCAACGTCGGGGGTCGCCGGTCGCTGCAATCGATCCCATGGTTGAACCGTGGTAAGAACGATATCGCGAAATGATCTTGGTCTTGCCGGTCACCATGCGGGCGATTTTGAATGCAGCCTCATTCGCCTCCGTCCCCGAAGTGGTAAAGAAGAATTTGTCGAGCCCTCTGGGCAAAACTGCTAGCAGCAGCTTCGCCAGCTCAGCGCGGACATCAGTGGTGAATCCTGGCCCGATGAACGGAAGATTCCTGGCCTGGTCAGCCAAAGCCTTCACCACCGCCCGGTTCTTGTGTCCGAGCATGACGCACATGAGTTGGGCGGAGAAGTCCAGGTAGCGTTTTCCGTCGGCATCGACGAAATGGCAGTCTTCGGCATCGACAATCTGCAGCGGATTCCAGCCTTTTTGCCGGCGCCAGGTTCCGTATGTGTATTTGCTGGTGAGTTCTCGAACTTGCGATGATGATAGGGATTCAGTCATAGTTTGCGCTTCGAAGACGCAGGAGGAATTGTAGACGCGCAGGACGTAAACTGCACCAATCGGCTGCCTCAGGCGCAGGGGCAGGACCCGGGCGCCACAATCGTGATTGTCCTTTTAAGCGCAAGGACAAGCTTTTAACCGCAGGCGCGCGAAGAGTACCGAAAGGACGCAAAGAAAACCCCCTTCAACCTTAGCCTTCGGCCATTTCTAGCCAGGTCCGGCGTATCCGGCGAGGCTGCAGAGCAGGATTACCAGGACGATCAGTGTAAATACCACGTACATCCGATCGTGCTCCGCGTAGAATCCCCAGACGGAAAATGCTACCCGGGCCACCGGGGTGGCAATGAGTATCAGCAAGCCTAATTGAATGACGCCTCGACCACTCAGCCTGAACGCACTCGCGGAGATGCCGCGCAAAGTTGTCAATTCGACGGGTTCACCCCGGAACATGCGAAAATCCGCCAGAGAACGACCGTGCCGCACCAAATAGATGACCCCTCCACAGAAAACCATAAAAGCGGCCAGCAACACTCCCGCGCGTAACAGGTTGGCGATGATCTCTTCCATCCTCTGATCGGTCCAGCTCTTTGGCACGTTCACCTTAAATTCCTCCGGCCAACCCTTTGTAAATCATCTCTCCACCAAGCAGCCCGATGACCAGGCTGAATATCAACCGCAGCCACTTGGTTTCTGCTTTAGCCAGGATTCGCGCTCCCAGCAAAGAACCAAGCAAAACGCCTAGCATGACCGGCATCGAGAGTCCGGGATCAATGTAACCGCGGCTCAGATAAATTCCGGCGCTCGCCGCCGCAGTAACACCGATCATGAAATTGCTGGTAGTAGTGGAAACTTTGAAGGGAATCTTCATCGCCTGGTCCATGGCCAGCACCTTCACTGCCCCTGAGCCGATACCGAGCAATCCCGATAAAGCTCCGGCGCCAAACATCAGGCTGAAGCCTGCAGGAACGTGTTGCACATTGTAGCTGCGCATTCCTCCCGCGTCGGGGAAGCTTCCATTCATGCGCAGGCGGGTCGCCAGGGGATCGGGCGGAATATCGCGCTCACGCTGGCTGCGGGGACGGCGCGATAAGAAGGCCGAATAGAGCAGGGTCACACCAAAAACCACGGCGATGGCGCCGGTGGAAACTTTTGCCGCAAGGAACGCCCCAGCCAGCGCGCCCAGAGTGGTGGCTATTTCCAGAAACATTCCAATCCGGATATTGGAGAATCCCTCTTTTACATAGGCCGCCGCTGCTCCAGAAGACGTAGCAATGACAGAGACCAGCGATGCTCCTATTGCATAGCGGATGTCAACTTTGAAGAGCAGCGTCAACAGTGGAACCAGGACCACTCCTCCGCCCAGACCAGTAAGCGATCCTAGAAATCCGGCCGCCAGCGAACCTATCCACACCAGCCCCGTGAATTCGAAAACGCTCATTGAGGTTCCGGAAGACCCAACAGTGTGCCACAGATTGGCGTGCAGGCGCGGGCCATCATCGCCCTTGCTGGGTTCAAAAGGCAGGCATGTCTTTAAGGGAATTACTTATCGGAGAGCGAGAAATTGACCACAGCGGTTCGGTTGCCTTCGACAGTAACGGATTTTTCCCAGGTTTTAGGATCGGTAAAAATCGGCCGCTGAATCTTGCGTTCGGTGAGAACATCGAATGCGGCTTCCTGCCGCGCCACACCCCAACCCTCATGCCATGCCACAACCTCATATTGCCCGGGCGGCACGTCGCTGAGCTCGAATTTTCCGTCGGCGTCCGTGACTGCATAGTAGGGATGCGATACCACGAGGATCTCAGCATTCATCCAGGCATGGCCGCCATTGCATCGCAAATTGACCAGACCGGCAGAAGGCATGGTACGCGACACCACCTGGCTGACAAAGGGAAACGGCAGATTGTAGGAGGCGGCGCCGTCCATGTGAACCGTATGCAGCACCGCGTCAGAACTCTTCATTTTTAGCCCGTCATCTTTTGCCACCAGCAGAATGTGAGGCTCATACCGGCAGTGCTTCTGGTCAAGAAAGCGCCTGGGTGCCGGCAGGTCCATGGCCTTCCCCTGAGAAATGTCTTTCAGGAATACGACCGTGTTTGCGACCCCGCCCTGCGGGCTCACCATCAGTCGTTCCAAATCCCGAACCTTGTGAGATTCCGGATCGCAGACCTCAGGATCTTTGTTGATCGTGAAGCTTGCAATGCGAGGCAATGGTCCCGACCACTTCACGGTTCCGGTAATCGTTCCAGGATTGCTGACAGAAATGACTTTGTAGTCGCTCTGCGCAGCAGCAGTGCCTGCCAGGGCTAAAGCGAACACTGACAACTTTACTAACTGATGAACACTGCACATAATTCACAACCACACATCCAAAGATCGTAACCGGAATTCAGAGATAGACAACTGACGAAGGTAACCATCGCCTGAGTTCAAAAACCGAACCGCAGTTCGTCTCAAATCACCAGGTTTCAAAAGAAACCCTGGCGCCAAGACCTTCGGTGAGACTCTGGCTTAAACCACAGTCACGCTGGCATGAGCCATTGCGCTCAAGTATATTGAACGGCTCTGCTGTCAGCTGATCCCTATGTCTGAAGCAAAATCCAAATCCGGCATCTCGATCCGCGATCTCCAAACCTTCGACGATCTGCAGAAAGCGGAAGAGCTCGAGCGCGAAGTATGGGACCTGGCTGATCGGGATGTGCTCCCAACCACCATAGCGGTCGCTACGAGAGAGTCGGGGAGCATCTGGCTGGGAGCGTTCGAAAATGGTGAATTGGTAGGGTTCGCCTTCGGCTTCCTGGGCGTTGAGGGTGGCCAGCTCATGGTGCACTCGCACATGCTGGCGGTGCGGACGAGCCATCGCAACCTCGACCTGGGCTACCAGCTCAAGCTTGCCCAGCGCGAACGCGTGCTGGCCTTGCGCATTCAGGCTTCTGGGAGCAATGAGTGCCGGGTTTCTGAAATGACCTGGACCTTTGATCCCCTGCAAAGCAAGAATGCGCACTTGAACTTCAAGAAGCTGGGAGTAGTGTCGGACAAGTACAAAATCAATTTCTATGGTCCGGAAACGTCCAGCGTTCTTCACCGCAACGGTACCGATCGCCTGTGGGTGCGATGGCCGCTGATGAGCCGGAGGGTCAGAGAGCGGCTGCAAGGGAAGGAGGACCGTGTGGAATTGGTAGACGCCCTCTCCCGGCTGATGCCGCTGGTTCAGTTTAATGGCGATGGCAAGCCGGTGAAGACCGATTTATCGGCGGCACTGTCAAGGCAGAGAATTGCGATCGAGATTCCAAGCGATATCGGGTTGGTCGAGCAAAAAGATCCGCTGCTGGCCCGGCAATGGCGGGAGGCAACCCGCTGGGCTTTCACTGCAGCTCTGCGAGCCGGATTCATCGTGGCGGAGTTTTGCCGGACAGTGCGCGGAAAACAGGGTCCCGGCGCTTACTTGCTGGAGAAGGAAAGGCTCGAAGAATACGTTCCGGAAATGGGGCGAGGCGCGGTTCCATCCCGTTAATTCGCTCATGTCTAATACGAATCATCAATCTATAGCGAGCCTTCGGACTCTCTTTGCGTCCATGCAAAAGCTTGACTGCAAGCTGGCAAAGAGAGGGCGTTATGGGCGCGAAGAAAAACCGATTCGACTTTCGTCTTCGCAGTAGAATCTGCGATGCGGTAATTTTCTTCCGACACTCCCATCGAGGAATGACGAATGGCAGACAAGGCTCTCACCGAGGCCA
>CATPBY010000544.1 GCA_955652845.1 uncultured Terriglobales bacterium
CGGATTGTTTCAATCGGCCAATGCGGGAACAATTTTCCTTGATGAAATCGGCGAGTTGCCGCCCGAGATGCAGGCCAAATTGTTGCGGGTGCTGCAGGAAAAGGAAGTCCGCCCGGTCGGCAGTAATCAAAAGATAAAAGTCGATGTCCGGGTGATTGCAGCGACTAACCGCGACCTGGAGGCAGAATACAGAAATGGCACCTTCCGCAAGGATTTGTTCTTCCGCCTCAACGTCGTGACCGTGCATGTGCCTTCGCTGCGTGAGCGTCGATCAGACATTCCCATGCTGGTGCACTGGTTTCTTGACCGTTACGCGAAAGGAGATTCAATCCAGGTCACCACGGGAGCCATGAAGTCGTTGCTGCAGTACGATTGGCCGGGAAACGTTCGCGAGTTGGAAAACTGTATTGAGCGCGCGGTCGCACTCGGAGACCGGCGGATCATCGACATCAGGGATCTGCCTCCAGCCATAGCTTCGGCGTCTCCGGGGGTGGATTTGAGTGGCGAATCGTCTTCGTCGGGGCTCTCTACCACTGATCTTGAGGACATCGAACGCGCAACCATTCAACGAGTCTTCGAACAAGTCAAAGGAGACAAGGCTCTCGCCGGCAAAATGCTGGGCATCAGCCGGGCCACACTGTATCGCAAGCTCAAGCGCTACAACATAGGGTCGCGGGAAGCTGTTCCACCCAGCGCCGCCCTGCAATAAGCCGGGATAGAGCGTGAGACGGCGTTTCACTGTGAGACGAAAAGTTTCGCAAAGCTTGATACAGCCAGCCTATCCTCCGAAGTACTCCTCGGTTAATCAATAATTTACATACCACTGACTTTGGTTGCGCTCGTGCATTGCACTCTTGCGATGCGGTCTGGGTGCCAAAGCCTTGCTAACCGGCAGGCCCGGGAACCCAGGTCGCGTCGACCTTTGCGTCAATTGAGGTATTCAGTGCCCATTCAAGAGGCTCCCTCGCGAGCCCGCTCGCCCCGCGAAAGCTCTACCGCCAAACTGGCCAGGTTCTTTCCCGCGGCTAGTCCGGTTCGCATTCCGATTCTGTTAACCAGAGTGGTAGATGAAGGCAACGCTTTCACCGAAAGCACGGTGATCGAGTTTGGCACCTCTCGCGAAGTGCTTTTCGTCTCAAACTTACCTTTAGAATTTGCCGACATGCTGCGAGTGCAGAATTCCGACGGGACGCTCGATACCGAAGCCTCAGTCGTAGCGCTGCAATACACCGGCGGACGTACCGCAGTGGCGGCGCGCTTTACCCACGAAGTGACGAACTGGATTGTCAAACCATGACTGTGACCCCTCAAGATTTGCATAGCGAATGGCGCGCGGCGCGCCTGCTCTATCCCTTATACGCGGCTCTAGCCAGGGAATTCGTGATTGATCTGCCACCCTGTAGAGACCTGGAGAACTGCGAGCAGCCTCCGTCGCAAGAATCAGCCGATCTGGCGCGAGACTGGTTCGAGGAGATGGACCAGCGGATACAAGTGCATCAGTTGCGCCAGTTCCTTCAAACCACCATCCTGACCAGCGAGGAGGCTTTGCGGGCCTTGCTTGAGCACCATTTGCGCAAGGAAGAACGCAATCCCTCCGACCGGGACAAGATCGATTTTCTGCTGGTGCAGTTCTTTTCGCATTGTGCCCCATCGCGGCTGGAGGATGGGGATGTGGATATGGACTATGTGGCACAGGTGCTCGATCCGGTGGTTTCTGCTCCTGATTTGACCGTACCGGACTGGCTCAAACCTCTGGACACATTTATGGAAGCGGCGGAAGGTTGCCGCAGCCTGAACGAGCTGCTGAGCAGCGGCATCCTGGAAAAAGGAAGAAAACTCAAAGTTTCCTCTGGCGACAACTACTTTCAGCCGGCCGCCATGGTGGCATTTGCCCGTTTCAGTTTCCTGATGCGCCGGGTATTTTTCCGCCTTATGCACCAGGACCTGAATGCGATTGTGGACGGACTGCGCGATTTGGAGGCGCGGGGCGTCAGTACTCTGGACTGCCGCGCGGCCCAATTTTCCGCCGACGAGCCAATCGCCCGCCTGCGGATGATCTGCCAGTCATGGAAAGTGATGTTTCATGCCGAGTACTCCTCCGGCCAGCCCCTGCGCATGTTGGTCGACTTGCGCAATGTAGTTGATGCGGCCCTGGCGCGGAGCGCTAAGGGCGCCTCAGGCAAAACAACCGCCGCACAAGCGCGCGCGGCTGCCGCTGGCGCCGATGGCGACGCTGGCGGAAACGCCCCTGAATTTGAAGTTTCCGGAAACGCGCAAAGCTGGGATGAAGATGCCGTCGCCGGACATGCGGTGGGATTCGAAGACGACAACAAGAATTAGAGTGCGTCATGAATACGGAGAACGACAGAGTGGAGCAGCCCACCGTACTGATTGTTTCTGATGACCGCGAGTTTTCGCGCTCCGTGGTTGGGCGCTGGCAGTCTGAGCGCAACGTGCCGCCTTTTACCCTGATGAGCAGCGATCTTTGCCGGGATCTGGCCGCGGATACCTTCGCAGTGGCGATCGCCGGCGCGATCCGCCCAGAAATTTGTCCCGCAGTGCTTGCGGCGCTTGATCCATCCGGCAAGCCAGTTGTGTTTGTGTGCGATGGAAATCAATCCCCGCAAACAGTGCGCGAGACATTGCCACGAGTCATGGTTCTGCGGCAGCACGAAGGCTGGCTGGACGCGCTGATCCTGGTTGCCGCTGAGGCTCTTAGACTTTGCCAGGTCCTCGAGCGTGCACAACGAGCCGAGCAAGCCAACAAACTGCTGGAACGCCAGGCAACGCTCGGCCGCTACGTGCTCGAGATGCGGCACACCCTGAACAATGCCCTTACTTCGGTGCTCGGCAACTCTGAGCTCCTGCTTCTGGAATCGGGATCGTTTTCTGCGGTGGCGCGCTCGCAGATCGAAACCATTCGCAGCATGTCGGTG
This sequence comes from uncultured Terriglobales bacterium, assembly GCA_955652845.1. GTDB lineage: Bacteria > Acidobacteriota > Terriglobia > Terriglobales > Acidobacteriaceae > JABCYV01. The sequence goes on from CATPBY010000544.1 coordinate 2,937, forward strand.
CGCATGCATGAGATTTTGCAACGATTTTCCTCGATCGAGAAAGAACTGAATGTTGTCGAGCGACAGGCAGAAAGAGATTCCGGAATGAAGTCGCGGAGCACGGCCGCCAGTTTGTAGCGGCCATAACATCAGCCCTCCCCCCAGTCCGCCTGCAAAGCCGCGCTTCATACAGTGGGGGGAGTTGCACCCATGCACAGACCTTCGACGAGTGTGGCTATGCTGGAGCATCAGCTCTCCGAGCTTCGTCTCCTCCTGGAACGCAAAACCGGAGTACTAGTCGATACGGCGACAGAAACTCTTGTCGAGGTGGCAGAAGAGCATCTGCAATCGCGGCATCTGGCCTCGGCCGAAGAGCTGCTGGCGCGATTGCATTTATCGGATGCGGAATGCGAGAGTCTGGCAGCCCGATTGATGGACGGAACAACCGGGTTCTTTCGTTATCCCGTGGCATACGAAACCCTGGCTGGAGTCGCACTGCCAGAACTACTGAAACGCCGCAACGGCGACCAGCCGCGAGCGGTCCGCATCTGGAGCGCGGGTTGCTCGACTGGGGAAGAACCTTACTCGATCGCCATAGCGGTCTGCGAAGCAATGAACTGCAATGGCGGATGCAACGTGCACGTGGTCGCCAGCGATATTCGTCCCGACGCTCTGAAAGCCGCCCAGCGTGGTCTCTATCCGGAAAGTGAACTGCAGCGCGTCCCGCGTCAAATTGTGCAAACATACTTTGCTAAGGTCAGCGGTCACCTTCTGGTGAAGCCGCGCTTACGCAATCTGGTGACATTTTCAAGCATGAACCTGGCGCAGCCGGCGTACCTCGGACAGTTTGATTTCATCTTCTGCATGGATGTTCTACCACGGTTCTCCACCGCACAGCGCATTGCCCTTGCCCAGCGTTTGTACCTTTACCTGCAACCCGGCGGATACCTTTTCCTGGGACAAAGAGAAAAGATACCGTCCGCGGACGTGCCCTTTAACTCCCGCCAGAACAAAGACTATGTGATTTATCAAAAACCGCTTGCGGCTGGGGCGAAAACCGGAAGATAGAACCTTCGCCCAAAGCATGGGTCGGATTATCGCGCAACGATTAAGGCGCGTGTCAAAGTCCCATTGGGCGTCGCAGTACGAAAACTATTTTTCTTTGATCTAGGCCGAGCGCGGGGGAGCCCCGCGCTAACTCACGCGAACAAAAACTCTTTCGTCCGCAACTCCTTGATTGAGTCTCTCAGCTTGGCTGCCTTCTCGAATTCAAACCGCTTCGCCGCCTCGCGCATGTCGCTCTCCAGCTTGACCACGTAGGCGTCCAGTTCTTCCTGCGATTTGAATTCCGGTATTCCTTCAGCTTCGTCTCCAGTCAGGTCAGCGTAATCAGCTTCAACAATGCGCGCCAGGGACATATCCAGCGGCCGCACGATGGATTCCGGCGTAATCCCGTTGGCATCGTTGTAGGCCTGCTGGATGGCGCGCCGGCGATCGGTCTCGCCGATTGCTTTTTTCATCGAGTCCGTCATGCGATCGGCGTAGAGGATTGCGCGGCCGTTCAAATTACGGGCGCAGCGGCCGATGGTTTGAATCAGCGATCCGCCCGAACGCAGGAAGCCTTCTTTATCTGCATCCAGGATCGCGACCAGCGAAACTTCGGGCAGGTCAAGGCCTTCGCGCAACAGATTGATTCCAATCAGCACATCAAACTCGCCCTTGCGCAGATCGCGGAGGATTTTCACCCGCTCCAGGGTTTCGATTTCGGAATGCATGTAGCGGCACTTCACCCCAACTTCGCTGTAATACTCTGCCAGGTCTTCAGCCATGCGCTTGGTGAGGGTGGTGACCAGAACGCGCTCGCCGCGGGCCACACGGTTGCGGATCTCATGCAGCAGGTCATCGATTTGTCCTTTAACTGGACGGACTTCGGTCGGAGGATCCACCAGGCCCGTCGGCCGGATGATCTGCTCAACCACCACGCCTGCGGACTTGGTCAATTCATATGGGCCTGGAGTCGCCGAGACGTAGACCATCTGATTCATGCGATGCTCGAACTCTTCAAAGGTCAGAGGACGATTGTCGAGTGCCGATGGCATGCGGAATCCGTACTCCACCAGAGTTTCCTTGCGCGAGCGGTCGCCGTGATACATGCCGTGCAACTGGGGAACGGTCTGGTGCGATTCGTCGATAAACATCAGGTAGTCGCGCGGAAAATAATCGAGCAGCGTCGGCGGAGGTTCCCCCGGCAGGCGGCCGGTAAAATGCCGTGAATAGTTTTCAATGCCATGGCAATAGCCCATGGCCCGGATCATTTCCAAATCGTACATTGTGCGCTGGTGAATCCGTTGTGCTTCCACCAGCCGGCCCTGCTTCTCAAGTTCGGCTTCCCACCAGGCCAACTCCTCCCTGATGGATTGGACCGCCCGATCCCGAGTTTCGGGCTTCATCACGTAGTGGGTTTTGGGATAAATCGGGAGGCGCATGTATTTCTGCTTCACGGTGCCGAAGAGAGGATCAATCTGGGAGAGCGATTCAACCTCGTCGCCCCAGAGTTCCACGCGATACGCCATGTCGTCGTAGGTGGGGAAAATTTCAATGACGTCGCCACGCACCCGAAAAGTACCGCGCCGGAAGTCGCCATCGGTGCGCTCGTAAAGAATTTCTACCAGCTTGCGGGTGATGTCCTCGCGCTTGATCTTCTGCCCTTTTTCCAGAAAGAGCAGCATGCCGTAGTAGGCCTCCGGAGACCCGAGCCCGTAAATACAGCTCACCGAGGCAACGATGAGGCAGTCACGCCGCTCGAAAAGCGAGCGCGTGGCGGACAGCCGCAGCTTGTCAAGTTCGTCATTGATGGTGGCTTCCTTCTCGATGTAGAGGTCGGCTGCGGGGACATACGCTTCTGGCTGGTAGTAGTCGTAGTAAGAGACAAAATATTCCACCGCGTTGTGCGGAAAGAAGCTCTTGAATTCGTGGTAGAGCTGGGCTGCAAGGGTCTTGTTGTGCGCCATCACGACCGTAGGACGGTTCACCGCCTCGATCACCTTCGCCATGGTGTAGGTTTTGCCGGATCCCGTCACTCCCAGCAGGACTTGATGTTGCTCACGTTCGAACAGACCTCTCGATAAGGACTCAATCGCGGTCGCCTGATCACCACGCGGCTTATAGTCACTTACTAGTTTGAAATCCATAAGAGAGCTCTTGGCTTTCTAGCCTCGCCACTCGCCCTGCAGAAGCGAATTTGAACGAGAAGATATCTCTTGATTATATCGTGGGCTTGTCGCCGGACGGCGGGATGCGATTGGAGTCAGCGCGAAAACGAAGCGGCGCGAAGGAAATCTCCGCGCCGCCCAAAAGTTTCAGCTGAGTTAGAAATCTAGGGAAGCTTAAATATCACGGTGACCTGGGTTTGAATTTCGATGGGCTCACCATTCAACACATACGGTTTGTACTTCCACTGCCGGACCGCATCCATGGCAGCGTGACCCAGGCTGGCATCGCCGCTCAATAGCTTGACGTCGGTGATATTACCTTCTTTGCTGATATTCGCCTGAATCTGCACTGTGCCTTGAATGTGCATCTGTTTGGCGGTTGGCGGATACGCAGGTGCGACCCTCTTGACCAGCAGCCCTTGCGAAATACCCTGAGATAGCTTTATTTTCTGTCCAGCTGGCGCGGGAACATTTACCGGAGCCGCGCTAAGTATTCCCGAGATGGCCTTGTCCCCACTGTTAGAGGCGACGACGTCCGGAGCCGGCGCCTGAACTGCCTCAACCGAGGGGCCCTCGGCATGACTTGGCTTTGCGCTCTGGCTCTTGACGATTATGGGTTTATGAACCGGTATCTCCACGACATCCGGCTCCGAAGAAGAAGTCGTCGGGGTCGCGACACCGGCAGAAGGTTTGCTGACCGGAGCCTTGACGGCCGGAGCGGCGGCCACCGGGTTGCCCAGGTCAACTACTTCGGACGGGGATTGCGAGGGCATCACAGGCGCTGCCTCCCGCTGGGACGCGCCTCCAGTTGCATTAGCGACTGGCTGCGCAGCCGGGGTTTCAGAACTGGAATGCATTTTGGTCCAGCCAAAGTATCCAGCAACCAGAATTACCGCAACCGCCGCAAACAGGAATTTCTTATTGCTACCTCCAGCCGGAGCACCTTTTTGATGTTCGTCGTCGTCCAGCGACGAGAAGCTGGGCGCTTCGACCTTTGCTTCCTGACCCCAGGCGTTGGAGGTTGGAGCCGGGAATTGTTCCGTCTCGCGCGGCGATGTTGAAACGGCGGCCGGTTTGGTTTCGAGCGGTTTAACTTTCAGCCCTGTTGCTTCCCGGGCGGGCGCCGTTGCTGCCCCGATACCTGAAGAAAAATTTCCAGCAGGCTTGGCGCTCCCCCTGGATGCATCGGATGTTTTTGCCGGTTGCGCAGCGGCAGTCGACTGACCCGCGGATTCAGCGGCGCGGCGAAGAGCGGAAGCCATGGGCTCAGATAGCGGCTTGGAAACTGGCTGCCAGGGATATTCTTTATTTCCGCCAGAAGCCGGTACGGGTAGCGTCGAAGAATTGGGTGTTGGCGAAGCGGCATCGGGCATGTATTCCAGCAAGGTCGCTTCGGCTGCGTCCGGTTGCGGAGCAGCGTCCGCGTCAAGGTCGAAAGCGGAGGTGCTCGTTCCCGCGTTAGCGTTGGTCGCCATCTGTGCTGAAAAGGAAGCCGGCAGAGGTTTCTGCGCAGCTACGCCAGGAACAAACTGGCGCGTGGGACTGGGGCCAGAACCAATCACGGATGTGGGTTTTTCGCTTGCAGCAGGGGCTGATCCCGCCGGCTTGACTGTTTCCGCCTTGCGCAATAAGCCGCGCGCGACTCGAAGCGTGCCCTTGGACTGCTCGATATTGATCGGCTTGGTGAGGACGAGATTCGCCCCGATGCGGAACGCTTTGGCCACTCCGGTCTGGCCTTCGACCATCGCTACCGAAAGCGAACTCTGATTGGGTCCGGAGTTACGCGCGCTCTTGAACAGCAGGGTTGCGTTCTGCTCGTTGTCGCAGTCGACCACCACGGCGTCGAAACGTTGGGCCATGAGCCGCTTGACTGCCCCAAAGGGCTCGGAGCAGGGTTCAACCGTGAATTCCAGTTCGCTCAGGACCTGGGTCACTAGGCGAGCCGTCTTATCGTCTGGGCAGAACAATAGCGCTTGGTAACTCATACGTCGCATCCTAGGTAGAGTGGTTCGACCCAGCAAGTAACGAAAGTAATTGCCAGTCTTAAATTTGTGTTAGTGGCCGCGACTAGAGACAGATCCGCCCTGCTACGGCGAAGAAGCCTGGAAGCGCACGGTGACTTGCGTCTGGAAATTTACAGGTTGGGCATTGGAATAGTAAGGCTCGTACCGCCATTGCTTGACCGCTTCGACGGCGGATTCCGCCAGTTGCGCGTTTCCGCTTATTACGCGAACCGAATCGACGCTGCCGGTTGAGTTGACCGAGGCCAGCATAACAACAGCTCCCTGAATACCTTTGCGGCGAATCGCGTAGGGATAAATCGGCCGGACTCGGTAGGAAACGTGTGCGTCGGCCAGGTCCTCAGGGACGAGCAAAAGGCCGCTGGCATTTTCTTTGTGTTGTGCTGCGGATGCAGGAAGAAGGACGGGAGTGGTGCCGTTAGTCTTATTGTCTTGTCCCCTAAATCCTGTAACAGGGGCGGCTTGGGCGGGCGCGAACCCGGCGGCGAACGGACTTGAGGTTGAAGACGTGGCGGGCAACGCGCTGGTGTCTGCCGCCGCGCTCGCAGTGGGCCCAATAGCTGCGTTCGCGGGCTGGGTGTAGGTGGAAGCATTCTGGGACTTTACAGGCTGAGGGGGCGTTGGAACTGGCCTGGGGGTTGCGCTGCTTCCGGCGATGATGGCGTGCAGGCTTTGGTACTGCGACAGCATTGCATCGTGAAAGGAAGGCAGCGTCAAGAAAGCGGCATAAATTCCCGCCGCGACCAGGAGCATAAAGACACCGCCAAGTAAGTATGGACTCGACTTCCGTTTTGGCCCGTCCAGGGTGCTGAATAATGGCGATGATACGGACTGGCGAGGCGATGAATGTTCCTCGCGGGAACCCGCGGAATGACTCGGTTTAGCGGAAGCTTCCGTGGGCCCTAACCATAGAGGGGCGGCAGCTTCAGGCAGTGAAATGCGCGGCGGCGATTTAACTGGCGCTGATGGTGCTTCTGGAAGCAGACTGATCCCGGCGTTGGCGGATGGAAGCGGCGGCGCGCCGTGAGCGCCAGGTTGCGGGACAGCCGGGTTGAACGATTGCACAGCGACAGACTTTCGGGCATCGCTGACCATTGTTCGATCCGGACGGAAGTTCTGACTATGTACAGGCGTCACGCCGCTGTGTGACGCACCGGCGGATGCTTTGCCATCAGCCTCCTTGCGCTGCATGGCGATCGCGTTGCGAAGAGTGCTTCTCGCTCCCTCGAGCGAAACTGGTTTAGTCATCACCAGGCGGGCTCCGAGACGGAACGCGGTGGGCACTCCTGCCTTGCCATCGACAATGGCGATGGTCATCGAGGCCTGGTTAACGCTTGACCGGCGCGCTGTCTCCAGCACCAGCGTGGCATTCGGCACATTGTCACAATCGACCAGAATTGGATCAAAGCGCTGGTTCGCTAACCGTCCTGACGCGCCGGAGGGATCGGGAATAGTTTCAAAACTGATTTCCAGCTCGCCGAGGACCTGGGTGATTGCCTCGATCGCTTTCGCATCGCTGCACATGAGGAGCGCACGTGGGAGCATGGCCGATGCTACGAAGCGCTCAGCTGCAGAGGCAAGTTACTGTAGTAAGTTTGGCCTGGCTTTTCGACCTGTTCTCTGCAACCACCCCTCACTTGGTCTTACTGAGCAGCGCTGAGTCCGATGGTGGATACGGTAACGAGTTGCTGAATCCGGCGATATCGGAAGCGGCAAAGTCGGGAAACGGCAGTTTGCTGCCTTCTCGCCACTGTTGCACTTCCCGCATTGCAGCCGCGGTTTTCTCTCTGTCCAATCCTGGATCGCGTCTCAGATACAACGTGCTGGAGGGCGCCGCCAGACTGGTGCCAGATGCATTGATGATGTCCATGATCCGGAAAAGAAGATCTTCCTGAATGGCAAGGTATTCGCCGCCGAAATCGCGGGTAAGTACATAGCAAAATATTTCCAGTGACAGAGCTCCGGCGTCAAATCCAATGAAGCGAATGCGTGCGCCGCTGGTTTCCACCTTGGGATGCTCGTAAAAGAGCCGCCGAACCTGGGCCAGCACGTAGCGCAACTGGTCTGACGAAGTTTCGCCGCGCAACGAAATCTTGATGTTGAAGAGAATCTTGTCACGGCGGCTGAAGTTCTCCACGTTCATGGTGGCTAGAGAGCCATTGGGGATGTACAGCTCAGTGCGCTCATTAGTTCGTACCCGGGTGGAGCGCAGGCTGATGTCCTCGACCGTGCCTGAGCGGTCGCCGAAGCGGCAGAAATCTCCCACGCGGATAACTTCATCGCCCAAAACCGACACGCCACCGAAGAGGTTTTCAAGCGTTTTCTGCGCGGCGAACGCAATCGCGATTCCGCCGATTCCAATTCCCGCCAGGGCTGTAGACAGGTTGAAGCCCAGAGCGCCGAGGACGGCGAACGCGGCGATGATGACAATCAGGGCTTTGAGCAGGCGCTGTCCCAGAAGCATCAGCGAGCCCATGCCCATGCGTCCTGAAAGCACGGCGCGAGCACGCACTCGCTGCATCAGGCGCTCGGCGAGCCGCCACACCAGCCAGTTGAGCCCGACAATCAGGACGACCTTGGTCACCTGCTGGTAATAGTGACGGTGCAGCAAAGGTATGCCCAGATACGCAACTATGGCGCGGTGAATCCAGGTACCGACGAACAACCACAGCGGCGTGGAAGCCGCGGCCCAGCCAGTAACTTGTGCATGTTGGCGGAAGCGTGACCAGAATCTCCTGGGCAGCGACGCGAGTTGAAGCAGCAGCCAAGCCAGGCCTGCAGCCACGGGCACAGCAGCCAGCAGCGCCAGCCACTGCCAGAGCGGCATTCCCAGCAACACAATATGAACTAGAGAATGGGGAAGGTAGGCCTCTACCTGATGCACCTGGGCCTGATCGTACAACTCAGGAACCTTCGCCAGGGTGTCGGAGGAGATCAACCAGATCCGCCTGGCATTTGCATCCATAACCCTGACGACGATCAGGTCGGCTTCAAGGTCACCTGCAGCCAGCGTGCCAATTTTCTGCTGGCCGAAGGGAACGCCCTCTTGCGGGGTTCCCTCAGGTTGGTCGCTGAGCCGCGTCAGGTTACCGACAAATGCGCGGTCCTCCACCACCTTCAACTTGCGGGCGAGCTCCTCTCCTTCCGCCTGCCGCTTGGTTGCGCTCATTTGCAGGTACTGAGCGGCGGTCGAGTAATTGCCCGCTTGAGCCGCGTGCAAGAAGCCGAAAAGCGTACCGCTTGGGGTTTCGCGCCCGAGGGGATCGGCAGGGGCCGTTTCCTTCGCGGTTTGTCCGGAGGGGCTCAGAATTTGCTGGGCAAGCGAACCTTGCCCGGCCGCCGGCAGACAGATGGTCAAGCAGGCCACAGACAAGAGGACTCGCTGCAACTTTGCGATCATGTTTTCCTCCCGGGAAAGCGAGCGTGTCAGCAGGGTGCACGCCCGAGCATGAAAAAGAAATGTTCGCAGCAGAAGCATCATTGTACCGGATGGTTCGGATCCCCAGATTCAGCGGGATTTCGGGCGATAGACGTGGGTGCTGGTGCCTAAAAAGACTTCGGCAGATTCCATCAGGGTCTCCGACAGCGTGGGATGCGGATGGATGCTGAGAGCGATATCGGTGGCGGTTGCGGCCATCTCGATTGCGAGAACACCCTCGGCGATCAGCTCTCCAGTTCCCGCGCCCACAATCCCAACTCCCAACACGCGCTCCGTCTTCGGATCGAGAATGAGCTTGGTCATGCCTTCAGGACGATCGAGCGTAATGGCGCGGCCTGACGCGGCCCAGGGAAACCTTGCGACCTTGATCTCGCGGTTTTCCTTCTGCGCCTGATTTTCGGTTAGTCCGCACCATGCGATTTCAGGATCGGTGAAGATCACGGCCGGAATGGCGTTCGGTTCAAACGCCACTTTGTGTCCGGCAATCGCCTCCACGGCGGTGCGCCCTTCGTGGGAAGCCTTGTGAGCGAGCATGGGTTCGCCAACGACGTCGCCCATGGCGTAGATCGACGGGTCGTTCGTCTGCAATTGTTTGTTGACCTGGATGAATCCCCGGGGGCCGACCTTGACTTGAGTTTTCTCCAAGCCAGGAATGTCGGAATTCGGTTTGCGTCCCACTGAAACCAGAACTTTATCGAAAAGTTTCTCGCGTTCTTTTAACTCGGGACCGTCGAACGCGACTCGAAGCCCACCCGATTCTTCTTTCATCGCGGAAACGGTGGTATTGAGAAGAATAGAATCGAAGATCTTTTCCATTCGCTTATGCAGAGGC
>CATPBY010000545.1 GCA_955652845.1 uncultured Terriglobales bacterium
AACCGTCGAGCAGAAATACGCCGAGAATCAGACATGCGAAAGCTGCGTTTTGACGGCCCAAGCCTGAAATCGGCCCGGCAATCACTTTGCCCCCTCCGCAGGGGCGGATTGAGCAATGCGCACCGTCTGACCTGACACAATTGAATCCGGCGGATTGATAATGACGTTTTCGCTTCCGCTCAAACCTGCAACCACCTCGACTTCACTTCCGAAATCATGGCCCAGGGTGATTGGTTTCAGGTCCACTTTTTGTCCGTCACCGACCGTCGCCACTCTCAGCCCTTCCGCGCGGAACAGCAGTGTGTTCACCGGCAAAATGAGATTCGAAGCCGCAGTTGGCAGCTTCAGATGCACTTCCGCATACGATCCAGTGAAAAGCGTGCCCGTAGGGTTATTTACCGCAATCTCCACCAGCAGAGTACGCGAGGCCGGATCGATTGCATTCGCCGTTCGCGCCAATTTGCCGTGAAAAGGCCTCCCCGGGAACTCCGACAGAACCAGGTCCGCCACCATCCCCGGCTTCGCGGCTTGGGAATACGCCTGCGGAACATTCACGTAGACGCGCAACTTGTCGGGCTGCGAGATATGAAAGAGTTCGCTTCGAGGACCGCTGCCACTGCCCTGGTCGATCAACGCGCCGACGTCGGTATTGCGGGCGGTGATCACTCCATCAAACGGAGCGTAGATCTTCTGAAACGATTGCAGTTCCTCCAGGCGCTTTACGTTGGCCTGGGCGCTCTGCACAGTAGCCCCCTTGGCCGCGAAGTCGCCGGCGGCGTTGTCCGCATCCTGCTTGGAAACGGAATCGGTCTTCAATAAATCCGCGTAGCGGTCGGCTGTGATCTTCGAAAGATTGAGATTCGCCTGCGACGTCCGCAGGTCGGCTCTGGCTTGCCGGAGTTGCTGGTCCACTTCCGGCGTATCAATTTCAGCCAGCAGTTGACCCGCCTTGACGCGGCTTCCAATGTCCACATACCACCGCCGCAGGTATCCATTAGTGCGGGCATAAATGGGAGCATCGGCAAATGCCTGCACGTTGGCCGGAAGAACCAGTTCCTGCGAAGGAGCAGAGCGCTTGGGCTGGACCACCGCCACCGTCGGCACGGAGAGGTCCTGAGTTTCTTTGGCGAGAGTAGCCCGCGCCTTTACTCGGGGCAGGAGACCGGACAAAAAAAGTACTACGACAGCTATAAGAGCCACCAACGCAATCCACCAGTGCTTCGCGCGCTTTCGCGCTTCCGGATCGTCCGGTTCCTCATGCCGCGAAACCAGCCGCGGCTCGAGCTCATTTCTCTCGTCCACCTTCATAGAAGATCCCGGCATACTTCCTAAAAGATTCCCCCACCTAGCTACCGGATTCAGTCTCTTCCCGCCGCTTTCTGAATCCGTGCATGATGCTGAAGAAGACCGGCACGAAGAAAAGCGTGGCCACGGTCGCGAACATCAATCCGCCAATCACCGCGCGTCCCAGCGGTGCGTTTTCTTCGCCCCCTTCTCCCATACCCAAAGCCATCGGCACCATGCCGATAATCATCGCCAGGGCAGTCATGAGCACCGGCCGGAAGCGCGTAAAGCCCGCCTCCAGCGCGGCGGCAATGGCGTCTTTGCCCTCCGCCATCTGTTCCTTGGCGAAGCTTACCACGAGGATGCTATTGGCCGTAGCCACGCCCATACACATGATCGATCCCGTAAGCGCTGGCACGCTAAGGGTGGTATGGCTTACGAACAGGAACCAGGCGATACCGGCCAGCGCCGCGGGAAGTGCGGAGATGATAATGAAAGGATCCAGCCAGGACTGGAAGTTCACCACGATCAGCAGATAAACCAGCAGGATGGAAAACGCCAATCCGGCGAATAAACCAAAATAAGAAGATCGCATGGTCTGAATCTGGCCGCGAACAATAATGCTGGAGCCACGGGGAAGCTCACTTTTACTATCCTTCACTATGCGGTCAATCTCGCGAGCCACGCCGCCCAGATCCCGGCCCTGCACCGAACCAAAAATATCGATAACCGGCTGAATGTCGTAGTGGGAGACTACCGCCATGCCGCTGCCGCGCTGGATGGAAGCCAGGCTGCCCAGAATTTCCGGCTTCGCGCCGCTGCTTCCAGTTACTGGAATGTTTTGCAGATCCTGCAGGGAGTCTACCCGGTACTGCGGCGTTTGCGTCGCAATCGAATAACTCACGCCATTCTTGGGATTGAGCCAAAACGTGGGAGAGGTCTGAAAGCTTCCACTGAGAGAGACCAGCAAATTGGTGGCTATATCGCGCTGCGTGAATCCGACCTGTCCGGCCAGCGTGCGATCGACATTGATATGCAGATACGGAAGATCGAAGCGCTGCTGAATGCGCAAATCGGCGATTCCATTTATGGCGACCAGTCGCTGAAACAGCTTGTCGGTAAAACGCCGGTTATTCTCCAGATCGTAGCCAACGACTTGCACATCGATGGGAGACGGCAGGCCAAAGTTCAGAATCTGGCTCACAATATCTGCCGGCAAGAAAGCAAAGCTCACACCTGGAAATTCTCTAGGCAGCTTCTGCCGCAGATCGTGCACGTAATCCTCGGTGGGACGATGTTTCGGCGCCAGGCTTACCAGGATATCGGCATCGGACGAGCCAATCGGAGCCGAATTGCTGTAGGAAAGATTGATGCTGCTGTATGGCAGGCCAATATTGTCGATAATGCTGGCGCTCTCGCTGCCGGGAATCTCTTGATGGATAGACTGTTCGATCAGATCGCAAAGCCGGGCGGTCTCCTCAATCCTGGTTCCGGTGCGGGCGCGCAGGTGCAATTTGAACTGCCCGCTATCAACGGCTGGAAAAAAATCCTCCCCCAACCACGGAACTAGAAGCGCCAGCGAACCGGCACAGACCGCAAAGAACATCCACAGAAAAACTTTCCGATGCTGCAGGCAAACATCAAGCCAGCGGTGATAACTCTCGCGAAAGCGTTCGAAACTTTCTTCAAAACGTGTCTGCAGCCGGACCAGAGGATTAGCGCTCGAGCCAGGCAGATGCCCGGCTTCCTGCTCGTGGCCTTTCAACAAATACTTGGCCATCGTCGGCACCAGCGTCCGGGAAAGCAGATAAGAAGCCAGCATGGCGAAGACCACCGCTTCGGCCAGCGGAACAAACAAGAACCGTGCCACACCCGCCAGGAAGAACATAGGTACGAACACAATGCAAATTGCGAGGGTCGAAACAAACGCAGGGACGGCAATCTGCTGAGCTCCGTCCAGGATGGCCCGCTGGATTTCCTTCCCTTGCGCAATGTTGCGATTGATGTTTTCAATCTCGACCGTGGCGTCGTCGACCAGAATGCCAACCGCCAGCGCCAGACCGCCCAGGGTCATGATGTTGATCGTCTCTCCCAGCGCGCTCATCACGATGATGGAGGTCAGAATCGACAGTGGGATCGAGACCGCGATGATAATCGTGCTGCGCCAGCTTCCCAGGAAGATCAGAATCATCACCCCGGTTAGGCAGGCGGCGATGATTCCTTCCCGCAACACTCCGTTAATTGAAGCGCGAACGAAGATGGACTGGTCGGCGAGTTGCTGAACATTCAGTTCGGACGGAAGGCCCGCCTGGACCTGCGGCAGCATCCCCTTGATGCCGGAGATGATGTCGAGGGTGGAGGCGTTGCCGTTCTTTAACACTGTCAGCAGGGAAGCGCGTTGGCCGTTAACTCGCACAATGTTCGTCTGCGGCGGAAAACCGTCGCGCACAAACGCTACGTCACGGATATAAATGGTGCTGTTTCCCACTGTTTTAATGGGAAGGGAATTGAGCTCAGGTACAGCCTGCGGGCTGCCGTTCAGGTCCACGGCATATTCAAATTGTCCTATTTTGGAAGTTCCCGAAGGCAGAATCAGATTTTGCGCACTGATGGCATTTACTACGTCGAGGGGCGACAACCCCTTGGCTTGCAGCGCATTGGTATCGAGGTCAACTTGCACCTGTCGCTGCTTGCCGCCATACGGATAAGGAACAGCGCAGCCTGGTATGGTCACCAGCCGGGTACGGATAAAATTCACCCCGTAGTCAAACAGTTGTTGTTCGGAAAGCTTCTGCCCGGAAAGCGCCAGCTGAAGAATAGGCACGCTGGATGCGCTATAAGTAATAATCAGCGGCGGCGTGGTCCCCGGCGGCAGTTGCCGCAGCTGCGTCTGGGAAATAGCGGTGATCTGCGCGATCGCCCTCTCAATGTTGGCATGGGGCTGGAAGAAAACTTTCACCACTGCGATGCCATTAAGCGATTGCGATTCGCTGTGCTGGATGTCGTCTACCGTGGTGGTAAGCGTGCGCTCGGTCTGCGAGACTATCCGGTTCGCCATGTCTTCGGAATTGAGCCCGGTGTAGTTCCAGAGAATGCTCACCACCGGAATATCAATATTCGGAAAGATATCGGTCGGAGTTCGGAAGATGACAATCGGACCGAGGATCAGCAGCAGTAGCGCCAGGACGACGAAGGTGTAGGGCCGGCGCAAAGCCAGCGCAACAATCCACATGGGTGTCCCTTAGGTTTTGAGCACTCCAGGAGAGCGCTGATGTTATAACAGATACCCAACGCCTCCTGAGCGCAGAGGCAAAAAGGACGGCGCGGTCTCCCCTCAACACCAGACTGATGACCTGTCTTAGATGACACGCAACTTCGATCGGATGTCGAAAGTTAGCAAAGGCGGCTCACAGCTGACTTTGCCGTCGGAGCCGCCTGCTGCGCACCCTACTGGTTTGATCCCTGACCCTGGTCCAGCCGAGGGCGTCCCTGGTTTGGACCTTTGGCCGGTATTACTGTCAAAGAACTCTGGAGCGTGAAGGTCAACACCGTTTCCGATGGCAGCTTGATTTGCTGACCTTTGGTTGCAGCCTGCACGCCGCCCCCCAGCCCGCCGCCAGCGGCCGCTCCAATGCCTGCTCCTTTGCCGCCGCCAGCCAGGCCGCCGATGATGGCTCCAATTGCCGCGCCTGCGCCTACTTTTTCCGCGGTGTTCTTGCCGCGTGATGAGCCCTCGCGGTGGTACTGATCGGTTTGGACATCGTAAAACTTTCCACCAGCCGAAATTCGGTCCAGCTGCAACGTCAGAATAGACCTTCCGGCAAATTTTCCTGCGCTCTGCACCGCTACAACATGGCCTTCGACGTCGTATCCGGCAGGAATTACGACGTCACCTTCCACAGCTAACGGAGCATTGAGCGTTGCGCGGAAGCTTTGACCCTGCTGGGCCGTCTCGGAATCGATCGAATCCACAAGGCGTACCGACAACGTAGTGCCAGAGGGGATGGTGACCTTCTGCGGAGGCGGTGGAGGCGGTGGAGGAGGCGGAGTTGCTGGCACAGAGGGGGCCGACGCCGTTTGGACGGGCGCGCCTGAAGCCATTTGCCCAGAAGCTGAGCTATGCTGGTCATCGGAATATGATTTCTTCATCGGCTCGCGCGGACGGCTGCGTGGCTTCGTCGGCGTGGGCTTTTCTTGCGGTGGCGCTGGCGCGGGCGTCTGCTCCTCGAGCGGCGTGCTCGCGGCAACTGGCGCCGGCGCTGTGATCTGCAGATTATTGATCACCTGCTTAACGCCCGGTTCAGCCGCGGCGTAGCGTGCCGCAGCCTGGCGCTGGGTGTCATCGTCCACCGTACCTGAAAGTGTGACGGTGCCGCTTTCAGCCTGTACGGCCAGCTGTTTTCCCTGCAATCCGGAATCGGTTGAAAGTTTGGTCTGAATATCGCTGGTAATCTGGGCATCATTGGGGGCCTTGGTGCAGCCCACAGCCAACAAAGTGAGAAGCGCAATTGCGCAGACGTAGATTCTCGCCTTCATAAATTCACCCCTATGGACAAGAAGCAAGTATAAGCATTTTAGATGCAGGCGGAGTAACAGGGTAGATTCAGATTTAGAATTTTGCGTCTTGCTGGGGCAGGCGATAACCCCGGCAATTGGCGCGGCGGAGCGATATGTGAGCGGAATAACTCAGGGATTGCTTGTCAGTGTTGGCGTAGAAATTTGTAATCCAGAATCGACGCCGCCAGTACCACCGTGCCCACTTCTTCTTTGCCGCGCGCCTCGCGCCCGCGGATGATCCGCCCTTGGCAAAGAACGCTGCTGTTTTTCTGCCCGGAGATTTCTTCCGGCATCTCAAAGACCATCTCTACCAGTGTGTTTTCGGGCAGGTTCTGGGGACCGTGAAAGAGCACGCCTGACTGGCTCAGATTTTCCATAATTCCCTCATACCAGCCGCCCAGATTCTTTACCCGGTAGCGGACTGGAGAGTGCAAAGTCAGGCGTCGCGCCCGCGGCACCCAGGTCGGTTTCTTGGCATGAGCGCGGCTCCGCCGGGTCACAGTGGTTGGTTCATCCTTAGCTCGGTCCACCCGCTCCGTGCGCCGCATGGTCTTCCAGTCATACTTATACTCGACAGCGCAAAGCAGGCAAACCTGATAGTAGTGCCCATCGGCAGACCGCCGGGGCCAGGAGAACTCGTGGGAGCAGCGGCCAAGCATGAGGACGTCCAGTAACTTCTGTGCCATGATCGTTTTCCGGCCCGATCACCGGACAAAACATCATCTAACGGGATCCTCGCGTTGGGTAGGTTACTTTCGTGTAGGTCGTTTCGTGATGTTGCCGCTGCTGGCATAAGTTATTGAATAGTCGCGGCTTCTTTAGCCGCAACAGTTTCCTTGTTTGCGAACTTGGACACATCTGGACACAACAAATTACCGAGTTGATCCGCTACCCGCCTGTCATCCTCGCTGACCGCGTGAGTGTAGACGGCCATTGTGATGTCAGAGCCAAGAGCGTGCCCTAGTCGCTCCTGCCTCACCTTCATCGGTGCATTCAGCCTGTCCATAAGGCTGCCGTTACTGTGACGGAAGGCATGCAGTCCACAGCGTTTGATCCCCAGCGAATCGAGCAAGGGATGTAGCTTCGAGCGCATCAGATTGCATGGTGCCCACGGTCGTCCTGTACATGTGGTGAAAACCAAACCGAGAGGATTCGATCGCCACGTGCCCAGGAAAGACCGCAGATGCCCGTTGAGTTTTGGCGAGATTGCAAATTGCCGGATGGAGTTTACGGTCTTGGGACTCTGCACCTGCCCCCGCCAGACGCTTTGCCTGACATTGACAATGCAGCTCTCCAGGTCCATGTCCTCGACCCGCAAGCCACACAATTCACCAGCTCGCATGCCGGTCTCTGCCGCTAACCAGTAAAAGGTCCTTTCAGGTTCATTCGCCGCAGCGAGAATCTTGTGGATCGCATCCACAGTGAAGAAGAATCGCATGGGACGATGCGTCTTCGGCAGCACAATGCCATCGAAGGGATTGTGCGTTACATATCCCCACGCTTTTGCACTGTTCCACATCATGCGAAGCGAGAGGATGAAATTACGGCAAGTCTTCGGGGAGTGATTGCAGTTCTGTACAAACATCTGGAGAGCCTGCCCCCCGATATTTTTCATCGAATACCCTCCGAAGTAGGGAATCAGCCACCTGTTGAGCTGGCTCCTAATAACCGCCTGGGTTGAGGGTTTGTGCTGAGTCAATGCATTGGCTTGCCAGATGGCTG